>RXKF01000066.1 GCA_003963235.1 Rickettsiales bacterium | reverse complement strand
TTAACTCTTTAAATCCCTTTTCGCTAATTGGATATTTTCTTCCTTCTTTCATACACAAACCTTTTCATTGCCTTTCTTTACTACTTATACCTCCCAGGGCCTACGCACGAAGAATTTTGTTGACAGATTGATCTTGATGTTTTAAAATTGTATTAACTTAATTTATAATATTTATCTAAATCAAATCATATGAATATTTCAGTTGAAAATTTTAATGTATGTTGGCGAATGTCTTAAATTTAAGATTTAATCTTATTTTAAGCTATTAAAGATCAATTTCATTAAAATTAAAACTGTATTCATCATGACCAAACTACATAAATTGTTTTTTCTAATTACTGTAACTATTGTTACTTTATTTATTTTAGTTCCAAATAATAATTCTCGCAATAAGCATATACCACTAATAGCAATCGCTAATTATGGTCCACATATATCCCTGCAAACTACTATTAATGGTTTGCAACAAAAACTTTTAAATCTCGGTTATATTGAAAATAAAAATATTCAATATGAAATATTGGATGTTAATTTCGATACTTCTTTAATTAACCAAATGATTGTTAAGCTAAAGTCAAGTAAACCCCATATAATTGTCGCTATTTCAACGCCAGTTGCACAATCTACTAAAAATTTGGTTAAGGATATCCCAATTGTTTTTGCAGACATAACTGACCCATTAGAATCAGGATTGAATAACACTACTCAAAATTCTAATATTACTGGCGCATCAGATAAACAAGATTTATCATTAATGTTTGAACTAGCTAAAAAAATATTACCTCACGCTAAAAAAGTTGGAGTTTTATACTCAACTGGCGAAGCAAACGATTCATCATTGATAAAAACACTAACAGAAACTGCTAAAAACTTTGATATTGAAGTAATAGCCGTTCCAGTTGAACACGCAAGAGATGTAGCAACAAGGATGAATTTATTTAAAGATAATGTTGATTTTATCTATACAGGATCAAGCGCAGTAGTTCAAACAGCATTTTCAGCTATTACTCAGAAAGCTGAAATCATGAATATACCAATTTTTGATTTTAATAGTCAAGAAGTGTATAACCATAATTCTTTAGCAAGTTACGGAGTTTCTCATTTTGAAGTCGGCTCAAACGCAGCATTAATCATTGATAAATTACTAAAAGGCACTAAAGCAGAAAATATTCCAATAATATATCCAAATGCTAATGATCATACTGCTTTAATCAGCAAAAAAAGAGCTAAAAAACTTGGTATTAAGCTGCCAAGTGATTTAACAAACATTATAATTGTTGAGTAAAATTCAATGCTTAAGCTTCAAAATATTATTAAAACTTTTGCTCAATTACCAGAAGCAATTTTAAAAAATATCAATTTGCAAATAGATGCGAATGATTATTGCATCATTTTAGGCAGTAATGGATCTGGTAAATCAACATTATTTAAAATCATCTCAGGAGAATATAAGGCTGATTCTGGCGCAATTATTCTTCATGAGCAAAATATTACTAATCAGCCAACTCATATGCGAGCACGTGATATTAGCTGTGTAGCTCAAGATATTACTAAAGGCACTATTTCAGAAATGACTTTGCTTGAAAATATTGCTCTAAGTAACTTGCGTGGTCAAAGAGGTGGCTTTAACTTGATTTTAACACACCATGATAAAATTGCCGAGAATCTCTCGCTTCTAAATCTAGATTTAGAAAAATATCTTAATAGTAAAATGTCATCTCTTTCTGGCGGGCAAAGGCAATCTATAGCAACCTTGATGGCAATGATTCCAAAACCATCTTTATTATTATTAGATGAGCACACAAGTGCACTTGATCCTATATCTAAGCAAAAAATAATGGATTTTACGGATAATTATATTAAGGAAAATAAAATCACTACCTTGATGATTACTCATAATATTAAAGATGCTTTAACATACGGCAATAGATTAATTATCATGAATCATGGCAACATTATTTACGATGTTAAGGATAAAGCTAAATCACAATTAACGGAACAAGGAATTATGAATATTCTATACGAAAATGGAGGAATATTATGATTAATACTTTACTAGAAATTGCTCCAAACAGCTTGCTACAAAGTTTGATTTTATCAATCATAGTGATTGGAATCATGATTCCTTTTAAGCTTTTAAATTTTCCAGATCTTACTTCTGAAGGAGCTTATCCATTAGGAGGCGGAGCGTGCGCAAGTCTAATATTATATGGAATGAGCCCATTATACGCTTTAGTTATTGCGGGGCTTCTTGCAGGTATTGCAGGTATTGGCACTGCAATAATAAATATTAAGTATAAAATTAATACGTTACTTGCAGGAATCATTATCAGCACAATGCTCTATAGCATAACTTTAAGAATCATGAGTAAGCCAAATGTTGCATTATTTGATCAACCCAGCCTATTTCAAAGCATGGCCTATGGAATTACTACTCAAATAATTATCTTATTAATTATTAATTTTATTGTTATCATTACTTTGTACGCTTTTTTAAATACTGAAAAAGGTCTACAGCTAAGAGCAGTTGGTTTAAATCCAAGCTTTGCTGAAAAACAGGGAATTAATTTAAATAAAAATATTATAGTTGGCTTGTTTATTGGCAATATGATCATTGGTTTAGCAGGCGGTTTATTGATTCAATTGCAACATTATGCAGACATTGGTATTGGCGTTGGCATAGTCATTCACGCTCTTGCTGCAATGATGATTGGCGAGAAAATAGTTGGTAATAATACAATTTTAAAAATGGTAATCTCACCATTGATTGGCGCTATTATTTACCAACAAATTCAAGGTGTTGCTTTAACATTGGGCTTGGCTCCCTCTGATTTAAAATTCCTAACTGGCGCTCTTGTGCTTACTATAATTTCTATCCGTTAACTTATAATAGAAGATCATGTCAATATTCTTAAACTTTATGCCAATTTTATTATTTATAACTATATTTTTTGGCTCAGGCATATATTATACATATCAAGGTGTTGATCAGGCTTTTTACCAAGTTCCACCAACATCTGCTATAATTCCTTCTATTATTATTGCTTGGATTTTGCATAAAAAAAGTACTACAGAAACAATGAATTCTTTCATTAATGGCATCAGGCATCCAGATATCATTACTATGTGTATTATCTTTTTATTAGCAGGAGCCTTGGGGAGCGTTACTAAATCAATTGGCAGCGTTGAATCTTGTGTTAACTTTATTCTAAATTTTACACCAAGCAGCTTGTTATTAATTGGCATTTTTATTACAAGCGCCTTAATATCCACAGCAATTGGCACCTCAATGGGAACTATTGCTGCACTTGCTAGTTTAATTACTGAACTTGGTAATATTGGAGCTTTTCCACTTGAAATTGGCGCAGCAACACTGATTGGTGGGGCAATGTTTGGTGATAATATGTCAGTAATATCGGATACTACAATTGCTGCTGTCTCTTCTCAAGGAGCTGATTTAAGGGAAAAACTTAAACTTAATATTAAAATTGCTCTAGTTGCATCTTTAATAACTATTATTTATCTATCGTCAATAAATACACCTATCATTGACATCACTGATAAAGAATTTTCATTATTACTGATCTCACCTTATATTTTGTTAATTCTTCTGGCTGCAATCGGTATTAATGTTTTTATTGTTCTGATAGTAGCCTTAATTTATTCTGGAATTATTGGAATTTCTACAGAGCATTATTCCTTGTTAATGTTTTCTAAAGATATCTATAAAGGATTTAGCGATATGAATGAAATATTATTGCTTTCAATGTTTATTGGCGGTTTATCAGGATTATCGAACCACAATTCAAAAATAATTGCTGAAAAAATATCAAAATTGTTACCTATAAATGCTGGTATAAAATCTGCTAAATTTATCATTATGTTATTAGTTTCATTATATAATATATTACTTGCCAATAATGTGATTGCGATTATTTTTTCAGGTGAAGTAGCAAAAGAAATTGCTAAAAAATATAATATTAAACCTCATGTAAGTGCTACTATTCTTGATATTTTTTCATGTGTTATTCAAGGCATTATTCCTTATGGCGCTCAAGTTTTGCTTATCTGCGCGATAGCAAATATTTCACCATTAGATGTTATAGGAAAAATTTATTATTGCTATACGCTGGCTGTTGTAACTATTATTTATATATTACTTCCTAAAGCAAAAACTTGCCTAGTAACAGCATAGTGAATTAGAATGTTAAGTAACGCTAATTATGGATAAAATTTGCTTCTCCATAATTAGCGTTATACTAAATATTCAATGTATAAATTAATTGTCTGCAAATTTTTATCTCACCCTACCCACTTCATATTAATTAAAATTCTTTATTTTTTTATTATAAAAATAAATTAAACTTTACAATTGTATAAAAATAATGTATAAGCTATTAGTAATTATATATAATAATTTAAGAAATATTAATTATGACTTCCATAAGCAAATCATTATCAAACTATTATATTTCTGAGCTTAATTCTAAAATTAATAATCAAAATGAAGTGAATGAAAATTTCACTCAAATTAAAGAAATATTATCTTCACGATCTTTAGACAATGATGATAATTCAAATAAAGATCATGTGTGCAAAATTGGTAAGGATGTAAGGTATTTTTCAACAATAATAAAAAATAATCATAATAAGTTAAACTATGCGAATAGTGTAAACGCTAATTCATCTTTAGAACATAATGCTGTCATAAATATAAAATTATCTAATTTAAATCATTTAACAGTAGAAGATTGTATTATAGTAAAACAATTTCCTGATAATACACTTGAGAGAAAAAATATTGATAATAATCAATTTCAATATTCTAAAAATTATAATGAAAATTTATTTATAAATAATTTAAGCTTACTTCAAGAAATTACGCCAGATTCAGACATCAATATCCTAAAGATCAAAAAAAAATTACAGGAATTTCAAAAAGTAAAGAAAAGCAATAAGGTCAAACCAGTTAACAAATCTTCGATTATTTAGATTCTGGCAATTAAAATTGCAATTATAAATTTTTCTGATCATTAATTTGTGATTTACTCTACAATAAAATTGTTTTAATCTGTAATCCTTTACAGCATGGATTTAAAAACAAATGGATGTGAATTTTTATCAAAATTTAGGACCTTATAAATTATCAATAATTGCAGCAGAAATTGGTTGCGAGATTACCAGTGTAAATGCGAGTACAGAATTTTCGGATATTAAATCTTTATCATTAGCTAAATCAAAAGATTTAAGTTTTTTAAGTAATAAAAAATATTTAGAAGAGTATAGAAATAGTAAAGCAGGTGCTTGCATTGTACCCCTTGATTTTGTTGATGATTTAGAAAAAGATATAATACTTCTAAAATCGTCAAATCCATATTATGCTTATGCTAAAGCTATTGATTTATTTTATAAAAATGATAAGCAAAATTCATCACAAATAATGCCATCTGCTTATATTGCCGCTACTGCTAAAATTGGTAAAAATTGTTATATTGGCCATAATGTAGTAATTGAAAATGAAGTTGTAATTGGCAATAATTGCATAATTGAATCAGGAACTATAATTGATTTTAAAGTTAAAATTGGAAATAATGCACGAATCGATTCACACGTAACAATCAGTCATACAATTATAGGTGATAACGTCGTTATATTGCCAGGAGCACGCTTAGGACAAGATGGATTTGGTTTTGCTACTGATAAGGGCATTCACAAAAAAATATATCACACAGGCAGAGTAATTATTGGTAATGATGTCGAAATTGGCGCTAATAGCTGCATTGACAGAGGATCAATGAATGATACAATTATTGAAGATTTATGTCGTATTGATAATTTAGTTCAAATTGGTCATAATGCTCATATTAAAAAGGGAGCAATAATTGTTGCTCAAGTAGGTATTGCGGGAAGCAGCACTATCGGCTCATATTGTGCTCTTGGTGGTCAAGTTGGTGTAGCTGGACATTTAACAATTGCTGATTAT
This sequence comes from Rickettsiales bacterium, assembly GCA_003963235.1. Lineage (GTDB taxonomy): Bacteria > Pseudomonadota > Alphaproteobacteria > Rickettsiales > Rickettsiaceae > Megaera_A. Next base: position 2,575 of record RXKF01000066.1, on the reverse strand, counting down.
GTACAAATTGCTGGTCAAGGCGGTGTAATACAAGATATAAAAGAAGCTGGAATTATGGGTGGTACGCCAGCAGTACCAATCAGAGATTGGCATAAGCAAACAATATTATTAAAAAAGTTAGTAAAGGGACAGTTAAAATGAAAATTGATATAAACGAAATATTGTCAATAATTCCACATAGATATCCATTTCTATTAATTGATAGAGTTATAGAATTAACTTTAAATCAGTCAATTATAGGCATTAAAAATGTAACAATAAATGAGCCCCAATTTACAGGACATTTTCCAAATCGTCCTGTTATGCCTGGCGTCTTAATTATTGAAGCTATGGCTCAATTATCCGCAGTTTTAGTAGCAAAATCCATGAACAGCACAAAAGACAAAGAAGTATTTTTTATGTCTATTGACGACTCTAAATTTAGAAAAGTGGTTGAACCTGGAGATAGTTTAATTATTTCCTCTGCTATTATTCAAAATCGTGGTAGTGTTTGGAAGTTTAAATCTCAAGCTGAAGTAGATGGAATATTAGCCGCAGAAAGCACTTTCACAGCAATGGTTAAAGATAAATAAATATATTATAATGATGATTCATAAAACGGCAATAATAGGTGAGAACGTAAAAATTGGTGATAATGTCCAAATTGGACCTTACTGTATTATCGGTGATGGAGCAGTTATTGGCAATAATGTAGAAATAAGATCCCATGTTATTATGGAAGGTAAAATTACCATCGGTGATGGAACAAAAATTTTTCCATTTGCTTCTTTTTCCTATCCCCAAACTCTAAAATATAATGGTGAAGATTCTGAAATCATCATTGGGAAAAATAATGTAATCAGAGAATATGTTACTATTCAGCATGGCACCTCTGAAGGTGGTATGGTAACTATTGTTGGTGATAATTGTTTATTCATGGTTGGTGTACATATTGCTCATAATTGTATTGTTGGTAATAATGTAATTTTTGCTAATTATGTAAGTTTAGCTGGACATGTTGAAGTTGGTGATTTTGCTATTATTGGAGGATTATCTGCGGTGCAACAATATTGTAAAATTGGTGCTCATACTATGATTGGAGGCGTATCTGCAGTTGTTCGAGATCTTATCCCATTTGGTTTAGCTACAAATGACAGAGCGCATCTTGAAGGCTTAAACTTAATCGGAATGAACAGAAGAGGGTTTGATAAAAAACAATCTATTGAAGCAAGCAAGGTAATTAAAAAAATGTTTAATGATAATTCCGATCAAGTGTTTAATGACAGAGTAGAGAAAGCCAAATTAGATTATCCAGATAATGAAATATTACAAGAAATATTAGATTTTCTCTTAAATAATAAATTACGTACGTTTTGTAGTTTTAGCAATAAATAACACCATATGTTACCAATATTAGGCATAATCGCAGGCAATGGAGAACTTCCACACGAAATTAATCAAATTTATAATGAAATAGGTGGTAAGTGCGTAGTGGCTTATATTGGCAAAGAAGATAAGCCATGGAATATAAAATATCAAAATTTTGCAATTGGTTCGGTTGGTAATATTTTAAAATATTTTAATGAACAAAATGTTAAAAATATTATTATTGTTGGCAGTATTGATAGACCAAATTTAAAATCTTTAAAAGTTGATTTAGTTGGTTCATCATTACTTGCAAAAATTATGAAAATGAAATTTCTAGGGGATGATAATATCTTGAGAATTGTCTCTGATTTTATTGAATCAAAAGGGTTTAAAGTCATTTCTCCACAACAAATTTTAAAGTCATATGATTATGAGAAAAATATGATCACTAAAATTTCTCCATCATCTCAAAATTTAACTGATATTAATCTAGGATGCACTATCCTGCGATCTTTAGGCAGCGTAGATGTTGGTCAATCTGTTATAATGTGCAATGGCTATACTTTAGGTATTGAAGCAGCAGAAGGAACTGATAATTTAATTAAGAGATGTGCGATTTTAAGAAAAATAAATAAAGGTGGTGTGCTGGTTAAAATGCATAAATTTAATCAAGATATTCGCCTTGATACTCCAACTATTGGTCCGCAAACTATAATAAATTTAAGCGAAAATGGCTTTAATGGTATAGCAATTGACAAACAGAATGTTTTAATTGTTCAGCCCAAGGAGACACTTAAATTACTAAATGATAAAAAATTATTTTTAGCTTTTGTAAGTGTGGAGCACATAACTTAACGCTAATAATAGATAACTCCAGTAATGGATAGCTTTGCTTATCTACCATTATTAGCGTTATTTAATATTACAGGCTGTATACGCACATTTGCATATCATAAAATTGTTTTTAGAATTTATAAAAAACTGCTGGAATATTATTTAATAAAATGATATGTTGATGAAAATCATGGAGAGATGGCCGAGCGGCTGAAGGCGCTCCCCTGCTAAGGGAGTATAGGGATCATATCCCTATCGAGGGTTCGAATCCCTCTCTCTCCGCCAGATTTTTTATAAATAGTCTCTGCGTCAAAAGTCTAAAATTCTAAAATAACTTTGAGAAGATTTTATAAGAATTAATACCAAATTATCATTTTTGATAAATTTTTGCGCC
>RXKF01000034.1 GCA_003963235.1 Rickettsiales bacterium | reverse complement strand
TCTAATTCAGGATTGTATACTGCAACTGCACGTAAGTTATTAATATAACGAATATCACGTTCATTTGATAACAAACCAACAGAGATTTGTTGTAAGCTTTCCAAGCAAGAGCTTTGAGATAAAGATTGAATCTCAAATTCCATCTCTTGAGATACTGTAATACGTAACGGATTAGCTTGAGCTTCTAAATCTAGAGTTTCAAAATCCAAGAATACGCTACGAATATCTGTAGTCATGAATGTATCATTTTGATAGTCGTTATCATAAGCAACAACGATAGTATCTAATGGAGCATTAGAAATAGCAATAGTAGTTGAGAATGATACAAGAGCAGGAGTACCTGAAGCACCATAAGAAATTGAAGCACCTGCTACCAATAATGCAGGATTAGATAAACATACTAAATTACCAGCACCATCATCTTGAATGATATACGATACGTTACCTGCATTTAATGTAATATATACAGAGTTAGGTAATACTGGAGCATTTGGTAATGAGATATTGAATGGACCAGTTAAAGTTGCTTGACCTGTCAATGTAGCATTAGCATACGTTGAAGCGTAGTAACCATCTGTCGGATTTTGGAATACATAATCATTAGGACTAACACCACCACCAACATTGGAGAAACGAGGCATCATACGGAATGCTTTGTTGTATTTTTGTGGAATAGGCATAACATCTGTCATGTTATGTAATTGGCTTCCAGGGTACAAGATACCCATCATATCAACTACAGAATAAGCAGGATTGAAGATGTTATTAGTTGTAGTGATTGTACTTTCAGTTAATGTATTAGTAGATTCTGACAAATACTTAGTAACAGCATTAGCACCAGTATACTTGTCTAAGAAAGAGATATTTTTAGAGAAATACGGACTATTCATTGCCCCTTGGGATAATTGACTTTCCATAAGTGTCTTAGTTTGATGTTGACAAACTAATGTAGTATCTGCCACATTACGTGCATATTTATTTAAATTTTTTCCAGTTTCAGGGTTAATCTTCTCAATTAAAGATTCAACTAAATGTGGATAACGTTTTTCCCATTCAGGGTTTAATTTCAACACTTCTCGTGCATTCAATACTTCAGAAGCAGAAGATTTACTAGGAATTAATCCATAAGAAGGTAAAGTGTTTAAAGATTCTGTCAAACTTACTGAACTAGAAGTAGATGGAGAAGTTTGTACAATTGCTTCTTTACGATTGATAACAGGTGAACTCATATATTATAATTTCCAAAAAAGATTACTTAGAACTAGATTTAGTTAATTTTGCTTTGACTGGAGTAGATGTACTACCTTGATCAAATTTGAAGAAAGCATTATTCTTGTCTATGCTGTGAGATACATTCTTTCCAGTACCTAGCTGATCATCTGATGATTCAACCAAAACTTTCAAATATCTAGCAATAAGACTCTCTGCTAATTTTGAAGCTGCTTCGCCTTTCTTAACATAAGAAGGTTTAATTACTTCAACTTTTTTCATTCCCTCTGAGTTGTGAAGCTCTGAAGGATTTACATTGTCAATAACCTTTCCTACGGAGGAGACTGTTCCATTTCCCACTCGTTTGGCATAGGTACTTAATTGATTAAACAACGTTTTACCCCTTTAAAATTCTATTAATTTCAAAATCCCCTGACTCAGATTCAGTTAAAACAAAATCTTTAAAATTATTTTGTTTTAAGATAGCAGTGGCATCATTAATCGAGTCACAATTTAAATTCTCAGAATTTGTACTTTCCAAAAGTTTAAGAAATTCTTGGTCTGATGTTTTTAAAGTCATAACTAGTCCTTATCATAATATCGAGCTGCTAATTCTGTAACTGCCATTTTGGCTGCTGCTGAATAATCAACTAACTCTCTATTTTCTTTAATCAAAGAATCTCTCTCAATTAAAACTTTTTCAAGCTTCTCTTCAATTTTAGACATTTCAGAGGATTTGCTTTCTTTAAGTTTTTCAAAGTTACGAGAATTTGTCTCAGATGATGATTTATATATATTATTTTTAGATGCTAACTTAGCTAATTCTAAATTTTTCTGATCTAGAGATTCTTGAAGTTTTTTAATCTCGTTAGAGTGAGAGATTTTAAGATTTTTATTTTTTAATAAACTCTCTTCTAGTGCCTGAGTGGTTATTTTTAAAGATTCACTCAATTCTTTAGTCTCATCACTTTCATAGTTTTCTTTAACTGAAGTATTACATTCTTCAACAGGTCTCAAACTTTTTTCAACTGATTTTTTAGTATCTTCCCATTCCTCTAAAAGGGTATGAACAGACATCAATCCTTCAGTTAAATTCAAAGTTTTACACTCTTCTAATTTAGCCTCAGTTCTTGTTACAATGCTAGTGGCTTCAAGTAAATTTTTTGTTTTAGAAATTTTTGCAATAGATTCTTTAATTAGAGATTTTATATTGCCAAATTCTGTTGTCAGGCTAGACATTGGTTTAACTCCTGTGGATTCAATAATTTTTTGGTCATTTTTTTCTTCCTTAGATTCAGAAACTCTTTCAACTATAGGCTGACTTATCCTGATGGGTTTAGCTTGAAGCCCTGTCGAAGGAATCCCTACAGCATCACAACCTAAGTATTCGTACTTAGTTACAACTCCGTTACTAACTGCACCAGTACCTCTAACTGAAAACCCTATTCCTGTAGCTATACCATTCTCACATAGTTTTATTAAGCTAAGGAAATCTCTACCTTGACTAGTGTCAATAACATAAGCTCTTGACCACAAATAACCTTCTTCTATCCAAGAATAAACTACTATATGAGAAGAATCAGTGGGTTCTGGTACTTCTTCACCTGGATGACCACCAGCAGTACACCATAGAGTTTTTTCTTTATTTGAAATTTTTCGATTGGATTCTGCTGAGGCAGGTGCGATAACTTGGGTAGGATAACTCCTACCATTACCTGTTTTAATATCTAACGGTAGACAAGGGAATTCAATAGTAGCTAAAACTGGATTATTATCAATGCTTTCAATGATAAGATCTTTAACTACACGAGGTCGGACATTGCTGAAAGATTCGATCAGTAATTGGTCTTTTATTTCCATAATGATCCTGTTATTCATGTACAAAACATTCGAAAATCCTAGGATGAACAAACTCGTCTTCGCCAATTTCTACTAAGTAGTTATTTTTGTAGGGAGCAGATTCTCTTAAATAAGATTTTCTAATATTATGTACTGTTCTTTTTGATTTTTGAAGCGATTCGGTTTTGGTATCAGATGGCTCTGTACCTATATCCTCAGCTCCACCGAAATCATCTGATGCTTGTAATGAACTTAGTTGCTCATCTCCAAGGCTAGATGAATACTTCTTGATAAACCCAGGTACATTTAGCACATCTGGATTTAAGCTATAATTAGACATTAGAGTTCTGAGATCGGAGAATGACATTTCGTACTCAGCATTAATTTCTCTATATAAAGCAATAGTGTTTCTTATTAATTCAAAACCTTCTGTATATTCTTTTGCTACCTTTGAAGATATTTTAGATGGAGACTTTATCATTACTGATATTTTTAAATCATCCATATCTGCACCAAAGTAAAAAGATAATATAGTAAGAAGTTTCTCCCATCCTGCAAGGAAAGAATCTTGAATATATGGCACCTTATTGGCTGAGAATGAATCTATTTCATCTAATGGCTTAGTTCTGAAATCTGATGGTTGATCTGAATCCAAAGAGGATTGAAGAGAACTCTTAGGAAACCCAAGAGCATCGATTAGTTTATCTTTTAGATAATTTACATCATCAATAGATGAAACATCTATATTATTTTTTATGTTAGATAAAGTTAAAGTATCTGGTATAAAATACATAGTATTTAAGGAAGTATCACTGTTTCTAGTCATCACACCTAAACCATTACCACCATTATTAGCAATATTATTCATAAATCTAGAATTACTAATATTGGAGCTTACTTTAACAAGATTTGAAAAGTCTGTGGAGGGGTCTGAACCTTCTGGGTAAGTTACTACCAACCTTTCAACCTTTGAAGATCTTGCATATAATAATAATTGCTCAGAAACACTTAATACTTCGAAAGGTATCCTACCTGCTTCTAAAATACTATTACCACGAGGGAAATTTCTTCTGGATGGTAAACTAAATAGAACAAATTCCCAAGGATCGTAATCTTTTTTTACTGTATCAAATGATTTTAATTTGAATATCTGATTTCTATATCCTTCAAGAGTATAAGAATCAGGAGAGAGGAAGCCAATTGAAATTTCATGTGGCTCGAAAGAATCAGAGATACGATTAGCTTTAACTTCTATCTCTTCTTTTAAGAATTGTCGCTTATCTTCATCTGAAGCACCGTCACGATAAAATCGTAAGGAATAGGCAAAGTCACCATACTTTAACAATGTACGTAAATCTTCCCTTAATCTAGAATTTTCTAAAACATTATTTAATTTTAAACACTGTCTTACTTTATCCTCAACTTCAGGGTCGCTTATTGAAAATTCTATGGAAGGTAGGTGAGATTTTGTTACATTAAGTGCTTCATCAGTAAATATATCTAGAACAGCGGCGGGGATGGCACCATACTGATCCATCCTATTATATGCTTCCAATTTAACATTTAATTGAGAGACATTAGGATCTCTTCGGAGAGAGTGTTCCCATTCCGAAGAGAAATCCCTTAAATTAGTGACAGATTTTATTCCTTTGGGGATAACTTTTTCCCCTCCAGAACTTTTATCTAATTGAACTACATTATAGTTTAATTTTGAAGCTACTTTCTTTTTATCTAATAGATTTAAAATACTCATAAAACTCCTTATGTTAAATCATATCTATCAATCATAACTGTTTCCAACATCACTTCAATAGGGCTGATATTTTTACCAGATAGTATTGATTTTAAGATACTTGGACTAAAACCACTAACTAAACAAGTTCCATTTTTATCAAATCTAACAGGGAAGTTATCATGTGCATTCAAGTTCCAAAAAATTAATTTAGGTAGTGAGTATCCAAGTAATTTATACTTATTCTTTATAACCTTATAAGCAGTTTCATTATCTTCAAAATCATCGCACTCGTTGAATTGCATATCAGAAAGAATAATTATAGCCTCTGGCATATCTTCTTGTGGTACGTTATTTGATTTAGCGTGATTCAAGATTAAATCAAAAGATTTTGATATATCTGTGGACATACCCCAATCACTTGAATTTAATTGTGAAATTTTATCAATCAAATTTCCATGTAATTTATTTAACTGCGGTTCTGTGGAAAATGTTAAAAACATATCCTTAAAATCAGACTTATTTTTATCAGATAAATATAAACCTAAAGAAATAGCAATATCAATGCACCTTAAATTAGGGTTATTTCCAGCTGGGCAGTACATTGACTCTGATACATCAACAACAGGTAAAATTTTACAACCATTTGTATAGTCAGGTAATGATTCCCATTGTGCTAAACTTACTAAAGCATCTCCACCATTTCTTAACGACTTTATAATATCATAAGGATATAATGCAGAAGAATTTATTTTACTATCTTTTTTTAGAGATTCTTTAAATTTAGAATATCTCTCATGATCTACTCTATTAAAACAACTCTGGTATCTGGATGAAGCTAGAGAAGGTAATTTAGAATAATCAATTTCTGAATAATTTTTAGATGATAGAGATTGTTCGACAGTCGAACTTAATCCTACCAACATTTTTCTAAATTCTTTAGGAGACATTTCCAAATATTTTCTAAATTTATTAGAAATTTCACCTTTTCGAGGAGTCCATTTGGCTGCTAACCCATTTTTATCTTCAAATAATGCTTTCTTTACAATAGAAAAAGCATGATTTTGTAAATTTAAATTGTCATAATTAATGAATAAGTCTTTATATCTACCCAATTCTGGCACTTTATTCATTAATTTCTTAGCTGAATCATCTTTTCCAGACATAGCTAAGTATTTTAATATCTGATTAAATACGTCTCGCTCACCTGCCCCTTGACGGATATCTCTTGACCATAAAACTATTTTTAAAGTTAAGTCTTCGTCATAATTATATGCAGGTATGAAAGAATCTAATATATTTTTACCTCTTGATGCACCTATTTTAAAAAATAAATCCAAACAAGGGTTTTTTGTGGTATCTTTTGCTCTCATCCCATTTTCAGTATAAACTGTGTTATCTAACAGAGTGTGAACTCTTTCGACAGAATCAACAAATTTATTCATATTTTCTCCTATGAAAAATTTTTCTCCAAAAGAACTACATCAAGCAAGGCAGGAGAAGGGACCTTGCTTGACCTAGAGGCACTAACTGCCTTTTAACTGTGGTCAGAAAGGCAAGACTCGAACTTGCAACCCCGTGCTCCCAAAGCACGTCATCTACCATTGATCTACTTTCTGATAATTTTAAATAATATATTTTATACAGAAGTTCTTTTTTTCTCTAATAAATTGGCAAGAATAAAAGTTTGCGGAAACACTTCTTTATAAAATACACTATATATTTAATTGAACCTAATTCTTAAAATTGATGGAGTATTGGGAGGGATTCGACCCACGTATATGATTTTGCAGACCAGCACCTATCCTCTCGGTCACCAATACATAGTTATTAATTTATAGTTTGACAAAGGTTATAGATTTTTAAGACCCCTAGAATCTATAAACTATGCTTATCTGATTTTACGTGATAAGAGAAAGTTTTGCTCTTGTTACATAAATAACAAATGAGTTTTCTGTCACGGTCTTAGAGTTGATGAGTGAATTAAAAATCAATATACTCTATAACAAATACATAACTTATTGTTTACAAAAATTAAATAAGTAGAAAATCTTTGCCGAGCAGTTTCTCTCTGCTAATACAAGCTTCTTTTAATTCTTCGCCTGATTAGAATACAAATTCTGGACAGTTAGATCTAGTTATCGTTATGCTTCTCACTAGACTGCTGTGCTTATCGCACTCTCCTTAACGACGGATTTAGACCACTTATTTAATTTTTGTAAATAATAAGTTATTAATTTATTATTTGGCAGGAAGGGTAAGACTAGAACTACCATTTTGCAAGTCAAAGTCATATCTTAGCCATTAGATGAATCCCCAATTATAAAATTGACAAGGTAGGACTCGAACCTACGACCTGTCCATAAACGCTCTAACCGACTGAGCTACTTGTCAATTATTTCTTAAGTAAATATATTTTGGCGGAAGAAGAAGGAGTCGAACCTTAACCACACTTATGCAGTTCCATGCTTTCCAAGCAAGTGCCGATCCTCTCGGTCTACATCTTCCAATTATTTTTAATAATATATTTTATACAGAAGTGCTATTTTTAATGCCTAATATTAAATTTTTATAGTTTGCTGAAACACTTCTTTATAAAATACACTATAAGAACTGTTAAGAACTCTTACTTATTTATAAGAGTTCTTATTACTACGACTACTTAGATTCTTGATTTTTTACTTCTTGAATTTCAGCACGACGTACTTTAGATAACTTAGAAAGTTCAGATAAAGCTTTACGGGCACGAGTACCCGCAGATTTATTACCTTTTTCAAAAAACTTAGCATCATTAACTAAAAATTCTTCGATTAAACTTTCTAACTGATTTCTTGTTTCTAACATGTTATTTCCTAACTTTTTTACTGAGAACTACATTCTAACACAGATTGGAGAGTTGTGTCAAATTTATTTTTAATAAATTATATAATACACTAACATATATGAACTACTATCCCTAAAAATATGGAAATATTCCAGTCACATCTAATTATATTTGTAAATACTGTATCTTTAAATTAATACCTATAGGTAGTCAATTGACTTACTCCCCGTCCTGAAGAGACGGGGATTCTTGTTTCAACGCTCCATGTCTAGCTGTCTTGATTTTACTCTTGACAACCCCAATAGAGGAAGCTCCACAAGCTAACTCGGCTAGTCCAGCCGTTCTTATATTTATTGCTGCATTAATATCACGGTCGTGAGTTACCCCACAATCGCAAGTCCATGTTCTTATGTGCAGTGCTTTTTTACCCTTAATAGTGCCACAACTAGAGCATATTTGGCTACTAGGATACCACGGACTACATTTGACTATAGTCCTGCCGTACCATTCAGCTTTATATTCTAATTGACGTACAAATTCACTCCAACTAGCATCTGCTATCGCTTTTGCTAATTTGTGATTTCTGAGCATTCCAGATACGTTTAAATCTTCTGTGACTATAGATTGGTTTTCTCGAATTAGTCTAGTCGATAGTTTGTGCAGGAAGTCTTTACGACTATCTGCAATTTTGGCGTGAACCTTAGCTACTTTGATTCTGGTTTTGTTACGGTTATTCGAGCCTTTTACTTTTTTAGACATTACTCGTTGTAATTTAGCGAGTTTGGCTTGATACTTAATCAATGCTTTTAATGGTTTGATTTTCTCACCATCGCTAGTAATTACAAAATCAGTTAAGCCTAAATCAATACCTACTGACTTAGTCAACTTAGGCATTGGTTCAATCTCAACTTCTGAACAGAATGATACAAAATATCTATTAGCAGCATCTTTGGATATAGTTATACTTAATGATTTACCCTCAAGAGGTCTTGACCATTTAACATTTAACGGTTCTTTAATT
>RXKF01000019.1:5072-13902 GCA_003963235.1 Rickettsiales bacterium | reverse complement strand
TCTTTAAAAAAGAATAAACCTTCCTTAAAATTTCATTCCAATTTCAACTTATCCTCTTTCCTTATCCCGAATTAGCGTTATAGAAGATTTTTAATCCTTCGCAATAAATTGAAGGGATTATCAAATTTATTCTTGCTACTATACCTATTTGTTTAGTCCCACTAAGCTCTATTCTAAACGTCACATAATAGAGCGTTGTTTTGGTCGAATGAAAGAAAATAAGAGAGTTGATATACCCTTTGATAAGCTTGATACCACTTTTCTCAGCTTTATCGCTCTCGCTCTTGCTAAACTTTATAAATTATTTTGTTAACAGTGCCATAAAGAATGAGTTGTAGTCTTTAAAAACCACAACGCATTCTTTATTGCTTAGCAATTTGATTTATATTGAAAACTTAAGCGGCTTTCTGTCTGCCACCAGTTCTTTTCTTAAATCCACCACTACTTTTAAATGATTTTTTGAAACCAAATGACTTTTTAGCTCCAGTATCGTTAGCGCTTGAATTTCTTCCATCACTAGTTCTACTAGCGCCACCTCTGCCAAAACTATTTCTCTCCCCATTTCCTCTAGAGCTATTTCCTCTAAAACCGCCACTACTTTTCTTTCTGGCTGGTCTATCACTGCTAAATTTTTCAGGAGCAGCTGATGGATTCATTAAACGATTAATAGCATTCCACTTACCTCTATCTTCAGATGTTACAAAACATAATGCTTCGCCTTCAGCTCCAGCGCGAGCAGTTCTACCAATTCTGTGGATATAATCCTCAGGACATTGAGGTAAATCATAGTTGATAACATGTGCAATATGTGGAATATCTAAGCCTCTTGCTGCGATGTCTGTTGCAACTAATATTCTATATTTACTATTTCTGAAAGCTCTAATCACACTTTCGCGCTTTGTATGACGTAAATCACCATGTATAGCATCCGTTTGATGATTTTCATCTCTTAATCTTTTAGCCATTTTTTCTGCGCCAAACTTAGTTTTAACGAAAATAATGATTGAACCAGTTCTAGCATCAAGCTGACCTAAAAGCTTGGAATATTTCTCGCTCTCAGAAGTATGAACGACTTCTTGTTTAATTTTTTGTATTGGTGTTGAAGTTGAACCAACAGCAACACGCTCTGGATTATCTAAATATGAATCAGCAATTTTAACAATGTCCTTTGGTAAAGTTGCTGAGAAAAGTAATGTTTGGCGTTTTTTTGACATGAATTTTATAATTCTTTCAATTTGTATTGAAAAGCCCATATCAAGCATTCTATCAGTTTCATCTAGCACTAAAAAATTCACTTGACTTAAATTTAAAGTTCCACGCTCTAGATGATCATTAATACGACCGGGAGTTCCAACAAATAGTCTTGGCTTTAATCTTAATTGACCAAGTTGCTTCATCATTGAATCACCACCGATTAATAATGATGTCTTTATTGGAGAATTTCTGCCTAATAAATTTTGTAGAGCAAGTAATACTTGGCTTGCAAGTTCACGAGTTGGAGTTAAAACAAGAGCAGAACTTTGTTTATCAGATAATAACTTTTCAATTAATGGTATGCCAAAAGCGCCAGTTTTTCCAGTGCCAGTTTGAGCTGATCCTAAAATATCTCTGCCGACTAAAGCAATCGGAATAGTTGCTGCTTGAATTGGTGTTGGTGTTGTGAAGTTAAGGCGCTCGAGCGATTGTAGCAAAGGAGCTGATAGATTGAATTGATTAAAATTTGCCATAATTTATTCCTATATTGGTGAGAAATATTTCTCGAGTTAAAATATTATAAAAACAAATCACTTAAACCATCGCAATTTATGCAATGCATTAAATAACTTTTTTATCTTTTTGAAATGGGGATTTGCGCCTTAATCAAAAAGAGTAGCATCTATAAACAGTCTTTATATAAAAATATAAAGGCGTTTTTTGGTGTACTCTCATTCAAATGGCTTATGATTAGTCACTAGTCATATGATTTGTACTTGCATATGTCATCGCTTATTGGTTCAAATATTGAAGCGTAGCTGACATGACATTACTGAAGTATGTAACTAAATTCAGTATCTTCTTAAAATTAAGAAGTTCAGATATACATCTGTTTGCTAATGTAAAGAGTAGCTAAAAAAACTTGTTTGCAAATATACACTATATTTATCTACAATACAAGTTTTTTTATATTAATTTTAAATTTTATTTAATATCTTTCCAGATACGCTTTTTAACCATAAAGAAGAAAATAGTAAATATTGAGAGAAAAAGCATTACTTTTAAACCCATAGATTTTCTATGCTCCATTTCAGGTTCTGCTGCCCATTGCAAGAAAATTACCAAGTCATGTGCCATTTGTTCAACGCTTTCTTTTGTACCATCGCTATATTCAACTTGACCTTCAACTAGTGGTGGTGGCATGGCGATTTGTCCACCTTCAAAATATGGATTATAATGTAGTCCTTGCATTAACTTAATATGTTCTGGAGGCGTCATATTATAGCCTGTTAGTAATGAATAAAGGTAATTTGCTCCATCATGTCTTGCTTTAATAACCAAGGATAAATCAATAGGATATGCGCCTCCATTAGAAGCTCTTGCAGCTTGTTCATTTGGAAAAGGTGGTACAAATATATCAGCAGGTGTAGCAGGACGCTCAAACATGTCACCTGCATCATTTGGTCCATCAGTTACGGTTTTTTTCTGTGCTATTGCTTTAATTTCTGCTTCAGAAAATCCTATATCTTTTAAATTACGATAATATAAATGATTAAGACCATGACAGGCGGAACAAACTTCCATATAAACCTGAGCTCCACGTTGAGCTGCTTGTCTATCAAATGACCCAAACATGCCTTCAAATGGCCAAACCATATGTTTAGGTTGCATTACATCATTACCAGCATGAGAAGTTGTTGCAAATATTATCAATAACAATGATAAAAACTTTTTATATATGTTCATAATAATTTTCCGTTAATTTATTTCTCTATGCAAATTTTCTTCATTCAAACTATTGCTTTGAATATCTTCTTCAATAGGTAATGGCAATGGCTTTTCAAATTTTGCTATTACTGGAACTAATATTAAAAAATGGAAGAAATAATAAGTTGCTGCAATTCGACTAATTGTAATATATGGCTCCTCTGCAGGTTTGCCACCAATATAACCAAGTACTAAACAGTCAATAATAAATATCCAAAAAGCCCATTTATATAATGGTCTGTAAGTTACGCTTCTAACTTTTGAACGATCTAACCAAGGAAGAAAGAATAATATTAATATACTCCCAAACATTAAGATAACACCACCTAATTTAGATGGTACAGCGCGCAAAATTGCGTAAAATGGTAAAAAATACCATTCAGGGACAATGTGTGGAGGTGTTACAAGAGGGTTTGCTGGAATATAATTATCAGGATGACCTAATAAATTTGGTTTGTAAAAAATAAAGAAAGCAAATATCAAGAAATATACTCCAAAGCCAAAGAAATCTTTAGCAGTATAATATGGGTGAAAAGGTATCATATCTTTTTCTTTTAGCTTAACACCCTTAGGATTATTTGACCCATGTGTGTGCAGCGCCCAAATATGCAGGACAATTAATGCAACAATCACAAATGGTAGTAAATAATGAAGAGCAAAAAACCTATTTAATGTAGGATTTTCAACTGAAAAACCACCCCATAGCCATGTAACAATACTTTCGCCAACGATTGGAATTGCTGAGAACAAATTAGTAATAACGGTTGCACCCCAATAACTCATTTGCCCCCAAGGAAGTACATAGCCCATGAATGCTGTTGCCATCATTGCTAAAAATATCAGTAAACCCATAATCCATACAAGCTCACGAGGATTTTTATATGAACCATAATAAAGACCTCTAAATATGTGTAAATATATAGCGGCAAAAAACATTGATGCCCCAACAGCATGCATATATCTAATTAACCAACCATAATTAACATTACGCATAATTTTTTCAACACTATCAAAAGCGTGGTCAATATGAGGGGTATAGTGCATTGCAAGTATAATACCTGTAATTATCTGTATTAGTAACGCAATACCAGCAATAGAACCCATATTCCACATATAGTTCAAATTATTGGGAGTTTTATATATTTTGAAATGATTCATCCAAGAAAATATAGGAAGCCTGTGATCTATCCACCCTATAATTCCTGGTTTTTCAACTGTATCGTGATTTTCGTTATTGCTCATATATTAGCCAATTTTAATTTTAGTATCAGTTATAAATTCATACGGAGGTACAGCTAGATTAAGAGGAGCTGGTCCTTTTCTAACTCGACCTGATTTATCGTAATGTGAGCCATGACATGGACAGAACCACCCTTCGAAATCGCCTTTGTTAGATATTGGAACGCAGCCAAGGTGAGTGCATATGCCAATAGTAATAAGCCATTTTTCATGACCTTTTTTCACCCTATCTGAATCAGGTTGAGGATCTATCAAATCCTTCATTTGAGTAGCTGCCACTTCTTTGATTTCTTCATCAGTTCTATTAGTTATAAATACTGGTTTACCACGCCATTTAACAGTCATGGTTTGACCAGGTTCAATCGATCCAATGTCGACTTCAATTGAAGACATAGCTAAAACATCAGCTGATGGATTAAGAGAATCGACTAATGGAAATGCTACACATGCAGCACCAACCGCAGTAAGGCTACTAGCAGTCAGAGTCATAAAATCTCTTCTTGTAGTTTTATCTGCGTCATCTGGTAAATTATCGTCTGACATAAATTTAAAATTTTTAGTTTATAAATAGGTTATTATAGCCACAGATGCTACTTAAGCAACAATTTAACAGTTATTTAGATGCAAAATTATTCAGCATATGGATCTTTGTTTCGATTATAATTTTCAAAATCCAGTAAATCTTTTGCTCCTTTTTCAAACAAAACTTCTTCTTTGCTTGGTGTGTAAGATGGAGGATTTTGCAAACACTCCCAAAAATCACCAAAACTTAGTATTTTTGGCACGCAATGTTGGGCTACAGATTTAGAATCCTGTAGCGCATCTACCACAATTTTCTCAGCAGTTTGTAGTATACCAGCCTCAGTTAACCCTTTAAATATCCAAAAAGTTACGACAACTGCAGGAACCATTACTAAAATATACCATTTACTAATTATGCCATAAGTAAAAAGGACCATTGGGCTTTTTAGTAAAAATTTTAACTTACTCAAGAATATTTCAAACATTATTTTTTAATATAATATTAACTTATAAATATAACCTTAACTTAATTATGCTCATGCTACAAACTTATTTAGTAAAAATTTAAAAATTTACCATTTTATATGTTGTAAATATTATTTATCAAGTAACCAGATAGATATAAACTAGGAGGGATCAAGACAAGATTAATGCCAAACATTATAAATAACAGATATAAATTTTGCATGTCCTGAATACATATTCCAGCTAAAATTATACTAGGAATAAAAAGAGGCATGATCAAAAGGGTGAAAAAATTTGTATTACTTTTAAAATAGCTTTGGATTGCAGCAATTAAAATAATTAAAGCTGAACTTATAAATAGTAATAATGTTGACAGACAATATAGAATAATAGAGCAATAAAAATCTAGATTAAAAAAAATTTTTAAAAAAGGAAGAATTATAGCAAAACTTGCGCTTGTATTTAAACTTAATACTAAAAATTTAGCCAAGATAATTTTAAAAGCTGTTGTGCAGGCAAGCAAACATTCGAGATTGCCGTCATCCAAATCAGCTTTAATAATATTTGCAGATAAACCTAAAAAGGCCAAGGGTATATAGATAACTGATAATATAATCCCAAATTTCTGAAAATATTCTGGAGAGTTCACCACCAATGTGCTAATTAAGCAAAAACTAAAAAACAAAATTGTATATTTAGTTAGATTATATACTTTATTTTGTACTAAAAATTCATGATAAATTAAATTTTTCATCTCTATTCTTTATAATCATCTAGATTAATAATTTGGGCTGTTTTAAATTGTAAATCATTATGGCTTGCAAAAATAACAATTCCACCATTATTTGCATGAGTTAAAATTAAATTTAATAATATTTCTTTATTTGAACTATCTAAATTAGTATCTACCTCATCAAGTAGCCATAGTTTGGAAGAACAACTGATCAAGCGAGCAAGTGCCACTTTCTTTTGATTACCTGCTGATAGTTCAAAACATTTAGTATCAATAACATCTTGTAATTGAAAATAAGATAATGCAGCACCTATTAACATTTCTGAATCATATAATTTTGCCCAATATAAAATATTTTGTAAAACAGTTAACTCTTGTTTGATGGCTAATTGATGACCTATATATGTGCAATATGGTTTATGAAGGTATGAAATTGGCAGAGATTCTTTGCCAAATGTAATAGTGCCTGATGATGGAGATTGTATTCCTGCAAGCATTCTTAATAAAGAAGTTTTTCCTGATCCATTTTTTCCTTTTAAGTGAATTATCGAACAAGGCAGAAAGCTGATTGAAATATTTTGAAAAATGCTTTTTTCATCGATAAAAAACCCCAATAATTGTAATGATAACATTTTTTGAAACTATTAATAATTTATTTAACGGTTAAAATGATAAAACTTCTTGTTCTAATGTTCTAGTTTTATTACCATCATTTTACAGTGAATGCCAAGAGTTAATAATAATTCGGTGTAATTATATTTGGGGGAGTTTTTAAATGGCTATAGATTCTAAATCGATATATCTAAAAAAAATGAATGTTGAAGGTGTTGATTATAATATATTTGACATGCAAAAAGCAGCAAAAGATAGTAATTTTGAGCTAAAGCAACTGCCATATAGTTTAAGAATATTAGTTGAAAATACTCTAAGGCATGGCTTTGCCAAAGAATCTATGGATTCTTTTAAAAATTGGTTAAAAAATAAAACATCTGAAGATGAAGTAAACTATATGCCTGCTAGGGTTCTTATGCAGGATTTTACAGGTGTGCCTGCTATTGTTGACCTAGCTTCTATGCGTGATGCTATGAAAAAACTTGGTGCAGATCCTATTAAAATTAATCCCTTAATTCCTGTCGATCTAGTTATTGATCACTCTGTAATGGTTGATTCATATGGTAAAACAACTTCGTTTGAAGATAATGTTCGGATTGAGTTTGAACGCAATAAAGAGCGTTATGAATTTTTAAAATGGGGTCAAAAAAGCTTTAAAAATTTCAGAGTAGTTCCACCAGGAACAGGAATTTGTCATCAGGTGAATTTGGAGTGTTTAGCAGAGGTTGTGTATATAGAGGACTTAAATGGAACAAAATATGCATATCCAGATACTTTAGTTGGAACAGATAGCCACACAACTATGGTCAACGCCTTGTCAGTGCTAGGTTGGGGAGTGGGTGGAATTGAAGCGGAAGCTGCGATGCTTGGGCAACCATTACCAATGATTTTGCCTGAAGTAGTTGGTTTTAAGTTAATTGGTAAGGTAGCTGAAAATATTACGGCAACGGATTTAGTGCTAACCGTGACTCAAATACTTAGGAAAAAAGGTGTTGTTGGTAAGTTTGTTGAATTTTTTGGGCCAGGCTTGGATAGTTTATCATTATCTGATAGAGCAACCATTTCAAATATGGCTCCAGAATATGGTGCTACATGTGGCTTCTTCCCTATTGATAACGAGACTTTAAAATATTTAAGGTTAACTGGTCGTGATGAGCACGCAGTTAAAGTTGTGGAAGAATATGCAAAATTACAAGGAACATGGCGTGATGATAATGAAAATGTTGCTTATACTGAAGTAATTGAACTGAATATGGATAATTTGGAGCTATCCCTGGCGGGCCCTAAGCGTCCACAAGATCGAGTGAAGCTCTCAAATGTTAAAATTAGCTTCAATGATGCATTTCCAAAATCAGAACAAATTGATTTAAAATCTTCAGCTGATTATAAATATGATGTTAATCATGGGAGTATTGTGATTGCAGCTATTACAAGTTGCACTAATACATCTAATCCATCTGTTATGATTGCTGCAGGACTAGTTGCAAAAAAAGCTAGTGAATTAGGTGTGATATCAAAACCTTGGGTAAAAACTTCTCTTGCTCCTGGTTCGCAAGTAGTAACTGAATATTTAAATAAAAGTGGCTTATCTCAATATTTAGATGAGCTTGGTTTTAACCTAGTTGGTTATGGCTGTACTACATGTATTGGTAATTCTGGTCCTTTGAATTCAGAAATTGAACAAGCTATTAAAGACAAAAACTTAGCTGTAGTTTCAGTTCTTTCTGGAAATAGAAATTTTGAAGGTAGGGTGCATCCATATGTTAAGGCAAACTATTTGGCCTCGCCGCCAATGGTAGTGGCATATGCTATTGCGGGAACTATTAATATTGATATAGAGCGTGAGCCGCTGACTAAAAATGCAGCAGGTCAGGAAATTTATTTAAAAGATATATGGCCAAGTGCGGCAGAAATTAAGGAATATATTAAAAATTGCGTAACACCTCAGATGTTTTCTGAAAAATATGCAAATGTTTTTGCAGGAGATAAATATTGGCAAAATATTACTGCATCGCAAAGTAGTACTTATGATTGGAAACCATCAACATATATAAATAATCCACCATATTTTGAAAATATAGAAAAACCAGTAAGTGCACTTAGTGACATAAGGGGCGCTAAAATATTAGCTTTATTTGGTGACTCTATTACTACTGATCATATATCTCCAGCAGGTTCAATTAGTAAATCTAGTCCAGCTGCTAAGTTCTTAATGGAAAATGGTATAGCACCAGAAGATTTTAATTCATATGGCTCACGTCGAGGAAACCATGAAGTGATGATGAGAGGAACGTTTGC
>RXKF01000019.1:0-5022 GCA_003963235.1 Rickettsiales bacterium | reverse complement strand
GTATTTATGATGCAGCTGTTGAATATAAGAAAAATTCTCTACCACTAATTATATTTGCAGGCAAAGAATATGGAACTGGATCGTCTCGAGATTGGGCAGCTAAAGGGACTAATCTTTTAGGAGTTAAGGTTGTTATTGCCGAGACTTTTGAGAGAATACATCGCTCTAATTTAGTTGGCATGGGAGTTTTTCCAATTTGTTTAGATCCAGGAGTTTCTTGGAAAAGTTTAGATATTAAAGGAGATGAAGAAATTGACATCTTAGGAGTTACGGATAATATCAAACCATATCAAAAATTGCAATGTGTAATTAAAAATAGTGGTAATAATAAAACTATTAATGTCACATTACAAGTTTATACTGACAATGAGATAGAATATATAAAAAATGGCAGTATACTTGGAGCGGTGATAAAGAACTTAAAGGATTGATATAATAATTATGCAGGATGAAATAAAAAAATATACGCAAGCTGGGAAGAAAAATATAATCTTAATCTACGCCTTATACTTATTAGGCGTAGTTTTTATGATGTATTTATTTCCAATAATCGGTGCATGTATTTGTCTATATAATTTTAATAATTCTAATCATATATGGCAAACTCATTATGAATTTGCTTTAAGATCTTTTGTGATTGCAGCATTAACCCTAATTATTATTTGGGTTGTTGGCATAATATTTATAAGTATTTTTAATAATGGTATAATTTTTGGTCCAATAATGATTGCCATATCAAGCGTCTTAGTATCGGTATGGTTTATAGTGCGAGGAATTATTGCCTTACAATTTCTACTTGATGAAAAAGCTCATCCAAACCCAAAAAATTTTTGGATTAAATAAGTTTTAGTATAAATAACACTAATTACGGAGAAGCAAAGCTTATCCATAATTAAGGAAGAAAAGAAAATGAACAAAATAGAAACTAACATAAGAAGATAAAATCAGAAAATATTGAAAAATATATGATAAATAAAAAAAATATAAGATTAAATCGAGAGTTTGAACGCTCCAAGCCTGATTTCTTCTAGCTTATCCATTACTGTGGTTAAATAACAACTTTTTTGATATAGATAATTTTTAATGCAAGTTATAATCCAATTTTTTAAGGAAATGAGCCCATTTCGGCTTGCTGCTACTATAGGCACTATATTAACTTTTGTAGTGTTGTTTGTTTTGTTCATTTCTAAAGTTGGTGATAATGAATTGGCCGTCCTTTATTCCGACCTTGATCTTGCTGATAGTGGTAAGATTGCAGAAGAGCTTGATAAACGTAAAGTTAGCTATAGCGCTGTTGGTGATGGTAGCACAATTAAGGTCCATAAATCTATAGTGTCAAATACCAGACTTGCTCTTGCGCAAGCTGGGTTACCGTCTAGTGGAGCAATTGTTGGTTATGAAATATTTGATAAAGAAGATAGTATTGGTGCTACTAATTTTTCACAAAACGTAAAGTTAATTCGTGCATTGGAAGGAGAACTAAGTCGAACAATCTCTGCATTTGAGCAAGTAGACAAAGCAAGAGTGCACTTAGTTATGCCTCAAAGAGAAATTTTTTCTAAAGAAAGATTGGAGGCAAGAGCTTCTGTTGTTCTAAAATTCAAAGGCACAAAACGTTTAGGTAAAAATGAAATAGATGCAATAAGTCATTTAGTTATTTCTTCTGTTCCTGACTTGGAGATGAAAAATATTACTATTGTTGATACAAAGGGGCGTGCTTTAAAGATAGGATCAGCTGATGAGGGAAGTGATTTCAGTACTGGTAAAAATGAAGAAATTAAAATTTTAACTGAAAATAGATTACGCATTGTAATTGAGGATCTTCTTGCAAGTACTATTGGATCTAAAAAAGTCAAGGCGCAAGTAGCCGTTGAGATGAATTTTGATCGGGTAGTAACCAATTCTGAAATTTATGATCCTGAAGGAGCGGTAATTCGTTCTACTCAAACTATAGATGAGAATGATAAAACTCCAGTTTCAAGTGTAGGAGGACAAGATGCATCCGTCGCTAATAATATTCCCGGAGGTGGAGATAATGCAGCTGGCGGTGGTAATCAATTTGCAACTTCTGAAAAAAGTGATTCAACTACTAATTTTGAAATTTCTAAAACTATTAAGAATCATATTTCTGAATCGGGATTAATAACAAAAATGTCGATTGGTATTCTTATAGATGGAATTTATGAAACTAACAAAGATACTGGAGAAGTTACTTATAAACCAAGAACTCAGGAAGAATTAGATAAAATTAGTAATTTGGTTAAAGTAGCAGTTGGTTTTAATGAAGAGCGTAAAGATAAAATTGAAGTAATAAACATGAAATTCGCATCTGAACTTGAGCCTTTGGAGGATGATTCAAATTGGATCAAAGAAGAGCTACCAAATTTATTCCAAACTTTAATTGTTGCAATCGTAGTGGTATTAGTTTTAATCACTGTTATCAGACCAATTGCGCTAAAAGCGTTTGAAGTAAAGAAAATAAATGATGCAGGCCCTAATGGTGAGGTTAATGAACTAATCAATTCTGGAATGGTTAGTGGTATGAGTCAGATGACTGTGATGGACGCAAATGGTGCAATGATTTCACAAGCAGTAGTATCAGCTCCAGTTGATGGAGATGTGCCAAAAATGCAAACATCACCAAAATCAAATCCTATATTGAAAGTTAATGAGATTGCAGATGCAAATCCTCAGGAACTGGTTAATATTCTAAGAAAATGGTTGAATGAGGAGAGTTGATGAGCATTACAGCAAAAGATATTTCAAAACTTACAGGCTCACAAAAGGTTGCAATTGTTTTATTGTCCTTGTCAGATGAGAATGCTACTAAAGTTTTTTCTCTTATGTCTGAAGATGAAATTACTGATATATCACATGCAATGTCGCATCTTGGTGCAATTAGCCCTGATGTAATAGACTCAATTATGGAAAAATTATCTGCTGATTTAGCTGGTGATTCAATGTTTATGGGTAATTTACATAACACAGAACGCTTGCTTGGTAAGATTTTGGATAAAGATCGTGTAAGTGCCCTTATTGATGAGATAAGAGGACCTCAAGGTAGAAATACATGGGAAAAATTAGCTAATGTTAATGAAGAACTTCTTGCTCTTTATTTTAGGAATGAACATCCTCAAACAGCTGCGCTAGTGTTATCTAAAATTTCTCCAGATCATGCAGCCAAAGTTTTGAGTAATTTGCCAGATGGATTTGCTTTTGAAATAATTTCAAGAATTTTAAGTATTGGTACTGTTAAAAAAGAGATTTTAGAAAGAGTAGAGCGTATTTTAAGAGCAGAGTTTATTAGTAGTGCTGGTAAAACACAAAAAGCTGATAGTTTTGAAATGTTAGCAGAGATTTTTAATAATCTTGATCGAGCTAATGAAAGTAAATTTATGTCTATGCTTGAGACTAATCTTCCTGATGCTGCACTACGAATAAAAGACATGATGTTTACTTTTGAAAATATTATTAATATTGACTCAAAAGGTATTCAACGCCTGCTTCGAGATGTAGAAAAATCAAGATTGACTCTTGCCTTAAAAGGAGCACCTGAGGAAATCAAAAAAGTGCTTTTAGCTAGTATGTCGCAACGTGCTGCAAAAATTATTGAAGAAGATCTAATGGCGCTTGGATCAGTTAGGATGAAAGATGTTGATAGCGCTAGAGCAGATGTGGTATCAGTTGCTAAAAAATTAATCGATGCTGGCGAGATTGATGTAGCCTTAAATGGCAAAGAGGATGAATTTGTAACTTAAAAAAATATTTTTATGTCAGAGCATAGTAAGTTTGAGCTTGAGGAATTATCAAAATCAGCAGTAGTTAATTCTACCATAAGTAGTCCAGATGTTGAAGTTGATAAAATAATTCATGAAGTTGTAACAGAGCATTTGAGTAATATAGTAAAAAATAATGATGTCTCTGTTGAAAATAATGATAACATAAATAATAATTTTGAGGAAAAAATTGATATTGAAGCAGTCAAGCAAGAATCTTATGAACGTGGAGTGCAAGAAACTAAAGTAAAATATGAAGAAGAATTGAAGAAAGTGTTGCAGGATAATGATTTTTCAAACTTGCTACAAGAAAAATTAAATATCATTATTCCAAGTCAAGAGATTGATTCACAGATTGCAAAAATCTCTGCAGAAGCAATTTCTGGTATTGCTAAAAAATTACATTTGATATTATCAGTTAATTTTGAAGAAATTATTGAAAAAGGTTTATTTGAAAAATTAAAAAGTTTTTATAAAGAAGGGCAAATTACTTTGACTATTCATTCAAGTAGAGAAGAATTTTGTAAAGATATTTTGAAAACAGATAAAATTTCAGATAAAATAAAAGATAATTTTCAAATCGCTGTTGACGATAAAATGAATAAGGATGATTGTAAAATAGAATGGATGGATACGCGTCTTGAATATAATCAAGAGCAACTCTCGGGTGAGATCGATAAAATAATTGAACAATTAAAAAGTGCTGCTTAAAGGTAAAATATGGCTGAAAATAAGGATGAAAATATAGAATTAACACTTGAAGCTCTTTATGAAGTTCCAGTACAAGTATCTGTTGTACTGGGGTCCACTATTATGCCGCTCAACAGTATATTAAAGTTAGGGAAAGGCGCTGTTATTGAGCTTGATCGGGCGGTTGGTGAACCTATTGATGTGTATGTTAATAATAAAAAAGTTGCTAAAGGGGAAATCGTTATTGTTGATGAAAAAATTGGCGTTACTTTAACTGAGGTAATAATGACCAGCAAAGATTTTAAGTAAATTTTAATATTAACAATATAACAATTGGCTAATATAACTCTAAATTTGGGATAAGAAGTATCTGCGCTGGAATGCATCAAGCCTTTTGCAATAGTGAACATTCACATTAAATTAGCAATTAGTCTCTGCGTCAAAAGTCTAAAATTCTAAAATAGTCTCTGCGTCAAAAGTCTAAAATTCTAAAATAACTTTGAGAAGATTTTATAAGAATTAATACCAAATTATCATTTTTGATAAATTTTTGCGC
>RXKF01000058.1:4984-9071 GCA_003963235.1 Rickettsiales bacterium | reverse complement strand
TCAGGCGAGGACCGCTCCAAGCCTGATTTCTTCAAATTTATTCAGTTATGGATAAGCTTTGCTTATCCATAACTGGGGTTAGATAAGTCAGAAAATATGTGAACACGTTCACCATAATCAAGTTATGAAGCGCACTTTGGTGTCAGTTATGATAAGAAGTAGCTAAAAAAGAAAAAAGTGATAAAGTAAAAAAGGCTATAAATAAAGAGTAAGGAGAACGATGGTGTCAGAGTCGAAAGAGGCTGAGGCGATGCAAGTTACCTTAATCAACTAAAGGCTGGAGTTCAGGACGACCTTCTGAGTAATAAATTTTAATCAATTATTTTTGGAAAATGATAATCCCATATTATGTAAAATTTCAAGATCATTCTCCCAATTTTCTTTAACTTTAACAAACAGGAATAAGTGAATTTTAGCCCCAATAAGCTTTTGTATATTCTCTCGAGCTTTTGTGCCAATTTCTTTAATTTGAGCTCCTTTTTTACCAATAACCATATTTTTATGAATTTCGCGTCCCACAATAATAACTTGCCCAATTTTAATTGAACCATCTTCTTGTTCTTTCCAAGATTCATGCTCAACAGTCAAGTAATAAGGAATTTCTTGATGAAGCTGAAGAAACAACTGCTCTCTTGTGATTTCGGTTGCTAAAAATCTTGACGATAAATTAGTCATATCATCTTTTTCATACATCCATCCATTATTTTTGGCGCTATCTTTTAAGTAAGTTAGAAAGCTATCAACATTTTTATTTTTAAGAGCTGAGATATTAAATATGCGTGCAGAGGGCTGCATTTTCTCAATGAACAACATATTATCCATGTAATGCTTAGACTTGGTGTCAATTTTGTTCATTAAAAATACAATAGGTTTACCAACGGCGCTGAGTCGCTTAATAATAGTTTCCATCATATCATCAAGTGCAACAGTACTATCAATAATTAAAGTGATGATGTCTGCGCTGCTCAAGCTAGACCATGCGCAACGAACCATTGCTTTTTCAAGTTTTTTTTTTGGTTCAAAAATACCTGGCGTATCAAACAAAATAATTTGCGTGTCATCAATTGTAATGATACCTGTAATAATTGAACGCGTAGTTTGAACCTTAGGAGTCACAATTGATAGCTTTTGACCAATAAGCAAGTTCATTAATGTAGATTTACCAGCATTAGGTTTTCCAACAATGCATACTGAAAGTGACTTTAACTTATTTTGTTCAATCATGTTTATTTTTTAATTTAATGAGTAATAATTTTGCGGCTTCCTTCTCAGCATCTTTGATTGATTTACCATAACCAATTTGAGTAATATCGCCTGCTCTGACCTGAACTGTAAAAGTTGGTGCGTGCATAGGACCATCAGATTTTATAACTTCATAAACTGGTATTTTATGGATTAAATCATGCACGAATTCTTGCAAAGCAGATTTAGGGTTTATAAAATTAAAATCAATATTTTGAATATATTCAGCCCAAAAGTTTTGCACTATTATGCGTGTACAATCAATATCGCTATCCAAATAAATGGCAGCTACGACTGCTTCCATTGTATTTTCAAGATTATTTAAATTTTCACGCCCCCCAGATTTTTCTTCGCCAAGTGTCATTATAATATATTTAGCTAGGTTTAATTTTACAGCTACTTTTGCAAGAGTTTCTTTAGAAACTAAATAAGACTTAATTTTAGCAATATCGCCTTCTTCATAATCGCGAAACTTATTAAATATCATCTCAACTATAAGAAAACCAAGAATAGAATCGCCTAACATCTCTAGCCTTTCATAGTCACGTACTAACCTATCATGTTGCTTTAATGATGGGTGGCTGAGTGCTTCTTGAATCAGATCAAGATTTTTAAATTGATAGTTTAAAGCTTGTTCAAGAGCGATAATATTTGTTTTGTCAAAATTCATTTATTTGTTATTTTGTAATTGGCTTAACATTTGGTTCGTACAGACTAGTAAAAAATCTTTTTAATCTAAATGAAGTAATCCAAGTGCCAAATCTTTTAATTTGTCCTATTATAGTTTCATTACTGTCCCAAAGAGGTTTACCAGTGGAGAAAAAAATAAACTGTCCTTTTGCGATCAAGTTTTTAAAAGGAACAGTACCAAGCTGGTATCTGCTGTCGCCTGAATTATCGCGATTATCGCCAATAAAAAAATATCGATCTGGCTCTATGACATAGGGACCAAAATTGCTATTTTCTTTGCTAAATTTAATAGAAGGATATTTTAATTTATAGGCAAAGTAACTAGAGCCATTTGATAAAGTTTCTCTGAATTTTCTATAAGTTACACCAAATTCATCAATAAATTCCCCAACTTCAATTCTTTTTATTGGTACATCATTTATATAAATTAAATCATCTATAATTTGAACTTTATCACCAGGCAAGCCAATTAGCCTTTTAATATAACGCTCATTCATATTATGAGGTGGACGCATTATTACTACATCGCCAATTTCTGGCTGAGTAGCAAAAACACGACCTTCAAAAATTGGTGGATTAAATGGAATAGAATAAATACTATAACCATAATTATATTTTGTTGAGAAAATATAATCGCCTTCTAAAATCGTTGCTTTCATTGAACCAGTTGGCACATAAAATAATTCACATAAAAAAGTACGTATAATGAGAGCAATGAATACTACAAGAATTAATGATTTTGCTTCTGACTTTATAGAGATGTTTTTTTCTGAAATTGAAGATTGCATTTTTATTTAGAGTAATATTTAAAAATTTTAACTATAATATATTTTTATGAAAAATAAATCCATCTAATTTATGTTTATCAACTTTAATTTTACATCGCCAAATTTCAGTGAGCGGATTCTACCAATTGAATACGTGGTTCTTCATTATACAGAAATGAATTTTGACGACGCTTTAGCTAAACTACTTTGCGCAGAAGCAGAAGTTAGCGCTCATTATTTAATCAAGAAAAATGGTGAAATATTTCAATTAGTTGGAGAAGATAAAATCGCTTGGCATGCAGGCAAAAGCTGTTGGCACAATTTAGAGAAATTAAACCAAAATTCAATAGGTATTGAGCTGGATAACTTAGGCAATGAAGCTTTTCCTAACTCACAAATTGATTCTTGCCTTAAGTTATGTGCATATTTAAAAGCAAAATATAAGATACCAACGCCAAATTTTATTGGTCATTCAGATATTGCTCCTTCAAGAAAAATTGATCCTGGTATATTTTTTGACTGGCAGCTATTCGCAAAACATGGGTTTGGTATTTGGCATAATTATAAAACTGAAGACTTAAAAGAGTTGTATAGTTTGAATGAAAAAGGATCTCACGTTGAATTATTGCAGCAAAAACTTCAATTACTTGGCTATGAAATTAAAATTACTGGAATTTTTGATTTTCAAACAAATTTTGTTGTTAGAGCTTTTCAAGCTAAATTTTTACCACACATATTGCATAAAAAGGGGTTAGATTATTATAGAAACTTAAGCTCAATTTATACTTGGTGTTCATCTTGTGATGCTTGCTTAAATAAGCTTATTACCTATAGTCTGAACTAAAAATTTTTATTGCCGATATTCATAATTTAATGTATGATTTTCTCGCTTCCTTCATTGTGAAGGGAGAAATTCACACGCATAAAATTTGTTAGTCTGTATTACAGGTCTGTTTTTATGCGGAGGCTTAACTAACAAAATAAGGAATATAATATGTCTAATTTACCTAAAGTTAGCGTCACAGAATTACTTGACGCTGGAATACATTTTGGCCATAAAACATCAAGATGGAATCCAAAAATGGCTCCATATATATATGGTGTACGTGATAACATCCATATTATGGATTTACAACAAACTGCTCCACTTATGCAAAATGCTCTGCAAAAAATTTATGAAACCGTAAAAAATAATGGTAAAGTACTTTTTGTTAGTAGTAAAGTTCAGGCAACAGATTTAGTTGCTGAATATGCTGAAAAATGCGGTCAGTTTTATGTTAATAACAGATGGTTAGGCGGAATGCTAACAAACTGGGGCACAATCTCAAAATCTATAAAAAAAATAGATCATTTTGAAAAAATCCTAGAAGATGAAGAGCAAGTAAATA
>RXKF01000058.1:0-4934 GCA_003963235.1 Rickettsiales bacterium | reverse complement strand
AAAAGAGAGATTCTTGATTTTACTCGTAAAAAAGCTAAATTATTAAAATCACTAGCAGGTATTAGAAAAATTGGTGGACGTCCAGATCTTCTGGTTATTATTGATACTAATAAAGAGCATTTAGCAATTAGCGAAGCAGTGAAGTTAAATGTACCTATCGTTGCTGTTGTTGATAGTAACTCTAACCCAGATAACATCGATTTTCCAATTCCTGGTAATGATGATGCAATCAGGTCAATCAGATTATATTGCAGTCTTTTTGCAGAAGCAGCACTTGCTGGTATTCAAGATGCTTTAAGCGATTCTGGTGTTGATGTAGGTTTAGCTAAAAAAATTGCTAAAGAGAATAATACTTTAGATGGAGTGAAAAAATTTGATAAAGGCGCTAAAACTTTTAGAGCAAAGCCAAATTCAAATAATGATAAAAAGAAAACAGCTGATTCTAATTCAGAGAAAAAATAAAGAGCCTATATGTTAATTAGTATAAGTAAATATCTACTTATACTAATTAATTCATTTAAATAAAATTTAAGGAGAAAGACAATGAGTGTATCCGCATCATTAGTTAAAGAACTAAGAGAAAAAACTGGCGCTGGCATGATGGATTGCAAGAAAGCTTTATTAGAAACGAATGGTAATTTTGAAGAAGCTGTTGATTGGTTGAGAACAAAAGGACTTGCTGCTGCCGCTAAGAAATCAAGTAGAGTAGCATCTGAAGGCTTAACTGCAGTTTCAGTAAATGGTAACAGAGCTGCAATTATTGAAATTAACTCAGAAACAGATTTTGTTTCTAGAAATGAATTATTTCAAAATTTAGTTAGAGAAGTGGCAGAAATAGCTGTTAATGTAGATGATATTCAGTCATTAAAAAGTTCAAAAGCCAAATCTGGTAAAACTATAGAAGATGAAATTATTGCAAATGTAGCAACTATTGGTGAGAATTTAACATTGCGTCGTATGCAATCTTTATCTGTCAATGATGGGGTAATTGCTTCATATGTGCATAATGCACCTGCTGAAAATATGGGAACAATATCAGTGATTGTTGCGCTGGAGTCAACTGGAGATAAAGCAGTTTTATTAGATGCTGGTAGAAAATTGGCGATGCATATTGCTGCAGCAAAACCACAAAGCTTAAACAAAGAAAATGTTGATCCAGAATTAATTGAGCGTGAAAAAAATATTTTCACAGAGCAATCAAGAGCATCTGGCAAGCCTGATAACATTATTGAGAAAATGATTGAAGGTAGAATTCGTAAATTCTTAGAGGAAATTGTTTTACTGGATCAAATTTATGTAATAGATGGAAAAAGCAAAATTTCTGAAGTTATCGCAGATTTAAGTAAGCAAGTTAATGCTACTGTTGTCTTAAAATCATATGTAAAATATGAAACAGGCGAAGGCATTGAAAAAGAAGAAACAAATTTTGCTGATGAAGTTGCAGCAGTTGTTAAGGGATAATTATTAAGTTCGGCGTTATTTTTTACATAAAAATAGCGCCAATTTGTAAACATGTATAATTTATTATATACTTTATGATGCTTAAGAAGATTATTATCACATGTTTTTTCAAAAAATATAAATTTTATGGATAAAAAAAAATCTAATAGTTTAGTAATAGCAAGAAAATATTTTGATTTATATTATTTTTTATCAAAGCAAGATATAAAAAACCGTTTCAGACGCTCTTATTTAGGGATTGGCTGGCTTGTAGTGCAGCAATTAATGTTTGCTTTATTTGCAAGCATTGTATGGGCTAGGGTATTTGGTATTGACGCTAATAATTTTATACCATTTTTAGTCATTGGCATTGCAATCTGGGGGTTTATAACGGCTTCGATGGTGGAGAGTTGCAGTATATTCATTCAGACTCGTGCATATTTACGGCAATTTCCACTTCCTCATTCAGTATTTATCTTTCGATATTTGCTCACTAACGTATATTATTTAGCGATTGGAATGATCACAGCATTGTTTGTATTTATTATTTTCAATAAGTTTAATTTACTTGGGATTTTTTATTCAATTCCAGGAATATTAATTTTATTAGTCTATTTTTATGCAGCTAGTGGAACTATGGCGTATTTAGGACTTCGTTATAGAGATTTTCAACATGCATTAACAGGAATATTTTCTTTATTATTTATAGTAACACCAGTCATATTTCCACCAGAAATTTTGATTAAGAAAGGTATTAGTATGGTAATTTATTTAAATCCGTTTGCCTCGCTTATTGATATTGTTCGTCATCCAATAATTAACGGTGAATTTGCTCCAATACAGCAATATGCTACAGCAATTGTTTTCACAAGTATATTGCTTATTGTGCAATATGTTTTAGAAAAAAAATGGGGGCGGCTTGTACCGTTTTGGGCATGAATGCAATTGAATTAAAAAATGTCTCAATTGATTATCATTTAGATAGTGAAGATGCTTATAGTTTCAAAAATGCATTTCTGAATTTTTATGCAAAAGCACAAAAACCAACAGCTAAAGTATTTAGAGCAATTGATAATTTATCTTTAAATATTAAAAAGGGTGAGAAAGTTGGTTTTATTGGCTTAAATGGTGCAGGTAAAACTACATTGCTTCGAACTATTGCTGGTATTTTTCAACCATCTGCTGGGGAAGTAATAGTTAATGGTGCTGTATCTCCATTGCTTGATTTTCATACAGGTTTTGAAGATCATTTAACTGGCATTGAAAATATAATGATAAGATTAATGTTTTTGGGTTTGAGTAAGCAAGAAGCGATTGAAAAATTGCCTGACATTATTTCATTTTCAGAATTAGGTGATTTTATTAATCAGCCTATAAGAACCTACTCAGCTGGCATGAATCTTCGTCTGGCTTTTGCAACATCCACTTCGATTGAGCCAGAAATATTAGTTGCTGATGAAGTTATTGGCACTGGTGATGCACAATTTGCTTTAAAGGCAAAAAAACGTTTGGAGGATTTTTTATCCAAGAAATGTACATTAATTTTAAGCTCTCATTCAATGGAGCTAATACGTGATTATTGTACTAGAATAGTCTGGCTGCGTAATGGACAAGTTGTTGCAGATGGCGCTGTGGATGAAGTTATCAAGGAATATAGTCAATCATTGGGAGTATAGCTTATTCAAACTATAATTTTTATTTTTAGCAACATTTTATAGTTGCCTAAAATATATTTAATATTATATTGAATATATTGAAACAGAAATATAACTTTTAAAAAAGGAAATTACATGAATTCTTTAAACAAAACAAATAATAAGCTCTATATTTTTTTGATGCTAATATTATTCACGTCCACTTTCACATTAAATTTTTGTAATAAAATATCGAGCTGCGCTTTAGTATTCACAATTATTGCATTTACATCAAATGTTTTATCGGAATTTTATTCTAGAAAAATTGCTGTGCTAGGCATTTTTTTGTCATCTATAATTAGTTTTTGCTTGCTATGGAATTTTGATTATACACTTAATAGAGCAGTGATTAATGGAGTTGTATTAATGTCTTTAGTATCTGTATTTATCTCAGCTTATATTGGTACTGGAATATTAAAAACTAATACGAACTTGAATTTTCACAAACGTAATTTAATTAGTTTTATATCGTATGCCTTTGTTGATGGAATTGTAATGTCAGGATTTTTTATGAATAAATTCTCTAGCCATAAAATTCTGACAATTTTCTCTAAGGAAATATTTTTCAAGTTAGCATATTTTTCTATAGCTTATATAGCAATATTTATTACATCTAATATTTATCAACATATGAATAATAAAGCTAATCCCCTGATTTCATAGAGAGTAATTATTGGGGATCTGTTCACGGGTTTGTCTTAAAACTATCATTTTTAAATTTATTAACATCTATATTATAAGTATAACCTAAAAAAATTAATCTTTTATTAATTTTTTTAGGTTATACTTATAATACTAAAATTAATTTTGAGAAGTGAGGATACTGAAATGACTAGGCACTATTGGGTATTGACGATCGTTTTTTATTGTTTTATGACTTTTAATAATTCTTTTGCTGCGCGATTTGAAGATGCCATAAAAAAAGACTCTTTCACCATTAAGGTAAGCCATTCGCATCTTGAAAAAATGAAAGAAGCATCGACTCTTGTTGTCAGCTGTGTAGATTTTCGTCTAAGAGATGAAATAGCAGACCTTTTAACTAATAAGCTTGGTTTAAAAGACGATTATGATGAAGTTGCTCTTCCTGGAGCAAGTCTTGCATTTGTAGAGAGCTCAAAAGAACATTGGGGGGAAACAATTACTGATATTATTGGGCTTTTAAAAGATTTACATAAAATTAAGCGTGTGATCTTTGTTGATCACCTTGGCTGTGGTGCATATAAAGTACTGAAGGGAAATGACATTTTAAAAACTGTAGAGATTGAAAAAGCCTCTCACTTAGAAACGTTTCAAACAGCCCGTAAAAAACTGAAACAGCACTTTCCTGATTTAGATGTACATACCTTTTTGATGGATTTAGATGGAAACGTTGAGAATATTCATGAGTAGTCAAATCACCTGTTCGCTGCTGTTCATAAATAACACGATGCCAACAGCAATGGCTCTGAATTGCTGACGCATATATGGTAAACTTCAGTTGAATTAGGTATAATGTTTTAAGGTTAATATAAAGATGAAAATGACAAAAAGTTACAGCAACGACTTAAGGTTATAGCTGGGTATGTCAACCATAAATCAATAGCGCCAATAGTATTCAATGGCTCGTGTAATACCAAATTATTTGAAGCTTGGGTGGAGCAATTCTTGATTAAGGAACTAAAACCTGGCCAGTTTGTAGTGATGGATAATGCTAGTTTTCATAAATATCAGAAGACAAAAGGAGAGCGTTAGACAAACCATATGCGTCAAGATAAGGGTTAGTAGTAATATCGGTTACAACTATGAGTTGCTTTGCTTGAG
>RXKF01000040.1 GCA_003963235.1 Rickettsiales bacterium | reverse complement strand
CATTTTTAAAGCAACGAATTCACCTTTTTCATTAATAATCAAATGTAACTTAAAACCAAAGAAATAGCCCATTGTAGATTTGCTATATTTAATGCAAGTATTGTATTGCTTTATATACTAATAAGTATTATACTCCATATTAGTATAACTAATAAATAATATAATGCTAAAAAGACAGCTAAAATTAGATTTACCTCGAGGAAAAAGTTTATTTCTTTGGGGAGCACGAAAAACAGGTAAATCTACTTATTTAAAAGAATGTTTTCCTAATAGTTTTTATATAGATCTTTTACACCATAGCACTTACTTGAGGTATAGTAAATCTACAGGAATTTTAAAAGAAGAAATCGAAGCTCGAAGTAACTTAGACTATCCTATCATTATAGATGAGGTACAAAAAGTACCAGAAATTTTAGATGAAGTTCATTATCTCATTGAAAACAACAAAAATATATCCTTTATTTTATGTGGTTCAAGCTTGCGTAAATTGAAACATACCGGCTCTAATCTTTTAGGAGGAAGAGCCTGGAGGCAAATATTCTTACCGCTTTGCTACCCAGAATTACCTAAATTTGATCTTTTAAAAATATTTAATTATGGTCTTCTTCCTGAGCATTATATTTCTTCTTCTAATCCTGCAAGAAATTTGGAAGGGTATATAGTTGATTATATTATTCCGGAAGTTCAGTGGGAAGGACGTATCCGTAATTTAGGCGCTTTCTCAAGATTTCTTGAGGCAATAGCTTTTAGTAATGGAGAAATTATTAATTATTCAAATATAGCGCGTGAATGTCATGTAAATCTTAAAACTGTCCAAGGTTACATAGATTTATTATGTGATATGTTACTTGGATATATTATTCGCCCCTATACACCTAAAACTTCACGTCAATTAATTGTCAGTAGCCCTAAATTCTATTTTCTTGATCCCAGTATCCCAATTTATTTATTGCAAAAAGAAATTAAGTTACTTAAAGGAGCCGATGCTGGGCATGCGCTTGAAAATTATATTTTTCTCGAACTCAAAGCGTATCAGGAACTAAACAAAAAACGTTATGACATTTCCTACTGGCGGACTAAAAATGGTCTTGAAGTCGACTTTATTATTGGTAAGGGTGAGGTAGCAATAGAAGTCAAAATCAGTTCTCAGATACAGAAGAAAGAGCTCAAAGGTATTATTGAATTTACAAAAGAATATAGTCCGATTCATTCTATCGTTGTTAGCCTTGAAAATAACAAGCGTATTATAAAGTGTGATGATCAAATAATTACAATTTATCCAGTTGAAGAATTTCTATCAGATCTTTGGAACGGTCTGTTATTTTAACTTATAATTCTTCTATGGGGAATACCTTTCTTTTAAATCCATAAGGTCGCGTTATGGAAAGTAAATATAATTAAAATAATTTCTGAAATTTTATATCTATAAAAAACTTAGCGCAATTAACTATATAAATTTTATCAAATTTATCACGCAACTTAAGGTTGATTTTTGAAAAATTATATGTTTTAATGACTTATAGTTAATACTGGAAGAAGGAATATGACATATTGTTGTAAAATGTAATAATTACTTTAACCTTACGAGAAAAGCTTATCATGAACCAAGACGAACCTATTAATAATCAGCAGGATAACCAACAAATACAATATGAAAAAACAGTAATATTGATAGGCAAAACAAAAAGTGGGAAAACTACTTTAATAAATGGTTTTATTGATCGAAATAATTTAGAAGTACAAGAATTTAAAGAACCAGATAAAATTTTAACAAATGGTCGGGTGGTTGTTGGAACTAAAAAAATAGTAATAGGAGTAAAACGAGAAGAAGAAGAGTTAAAAATAGGACATAAACGTTCTTCTGAGACTACTAAGCCTAATATATATATTGATCAAAAAAGTAAAATCAAATATCTAGATTTACCAGGTTTTGAAGATAATAGAAGCGCTGATCAAGATAGGAAAAATGCTGAAGCGATATATAATACTTTTAGTGATTTAAAAAACCTACAAAAAATACAAATTTTAATAGTAGTCCAATATAGTGACTTAAAAAATTTAGGTCACTTTACTGTTTTGGATTCAGTCAAGTTGTTATTTGGAAAATTTGAAGATAAAAAAGAAGCTTTTGGTTTAGTAATAACTCATGTTCCTCACGATCAGACAAAGGAAAATATTGAAAGCGAATTTGCCGGTATTGCAAGCTATATTGATGATGAGGAAAAATTAAATTTTTTAGATTATTTTTTAAATAATAATAAAATTGCAATTTTTAAGCAACCGAATGGGGCAGAAGAACCAGTGCCTAACTTGGAAGATGTATTAACTCTGAAAGATAATTTAGATACGTTTAAAGTTATTAAAGGTGAAGGAGAATTTGGTTTTGCAGCTTCTCCTTCTACAAGATTTAAAATTTTAAAAGATTCTCAAGAATTACTTGATACAATTCCTAAAATAGTAAATTCAATAAGCAAAGAGATAAAAATAGGTTATGAGAATCATTTGAAGGAAATAGACAATATTACAGATATGTTCCAATATGAGGCAAATATCTTTAATATTATTAATAAATTTAACGAAGAAATAGCTCAGCCCAATCCATATTTTTCATTAGGACTCTTTAATAATTTTGATTTAAGTTTAAATGCAAAATTAAAATTATTAAATGATTATTTGTCAAAATTAAAGAAGTTTAATCATAAAGTAAAAGAGGTTAAAGTATTTGAGGAAACATGGTTTGCAAGCATTAGTAATTTGTGCTCTAGTATAGAAGAAGCTACCCATAAAAAAATCCAAGAGTACAGCGCAGAATTAACGCAAAAGATTACGACTGGCATGACCTCAATTTATGAGAAAATTCAGAAAAATTATAAAATTCAATTAGACAAAGCTGAGAATTTTTCATCAGTACAACAATACAAAAAAGAAATTATTGAGATCTTAAAAGAAATTCAAATTGCAATAGAAGGTAGTAATTTTCCTTTAAATATTTTTTCAAAACTTAATTCAAATTTGTCTGAAGAAATAATTATAATTAATAATTCTCTAGAAGAACTAAAGGAAATTAAGCAAAGAATTCCAAGCATTAGCAGCTTTAGCCAGAACTGGTTTTTATTAGATAAGCTAATAAAATTACAAAAAGTAGTAAAGGACTTAGTAAAAATAGAATCAGACGTTGATAATAATATGTTATGTATAAAATCATCTTTTACAGGTACTAGTGATATTCTAAAAAAAATAAAAAGTGAGATATCAAAAGATGCTTTTCTTAACGGAATTGAAATATATATAGCTAATACTATATTTTTTGATGATGATTTAATACTTGAAGAATTAAAGGGAGTAAATTTTTCCTTAATAGCGCCAAATTGGATCATAGAGAAGCCAGTGACAATTAATATTAGCGGTAAAGCAGGAAAATCTCATCCAATTACTCATATAATTAAAGATAAAGATGGAAATTCTTATGAAATATCAAAAGCAGCTGACGGTGTCAATCCATTACCAACGCCAGAAAGTAGCGCGGGTAATCCAGGAAATAAAGGAGAAGACGGATTACCAGGAAATCCTGGAGAAAACGGAGGTAACTTTATTGGAGTAGGTGAAAATTTCAAAAACATCGAAAGCTTAACTATAGATGTAAGTGGTGGAAAAGGAGGTCAGGGACAATACGGAGGAGATGGTTCTAAAGGCACGGATAGCACAAAACATGGTAATAAAGAAGAAGTGCAATCTAGAGCAGCGGCTTGTTTAACCAACACTGAGATAATAACTACTGAAGAGAACAGGGGTTTAGTATTAGAAACATATGAAAGTAAAGGAGGTGATGGTGGTAAAGGAGGTGATGGTGGTAAAGGAGGTGATGGTGGTAAAGGAGGAATAGGAGGAATAGGAGGTTATGCTGGTAAAGTGTTATTTCAAAATCAATTAAACAATACAACGCTTATAATAATTAATAAACAATTGGAGCAATTATTAGGTGAGGGTGGTGAAGGAGGAATAGGAGGAATAGGCGGGGTCAACAATGAAACCTACTTCGGACAATATATACCGCGCGACTTTAAAATAATAGAAGGGGTAGGAGTCGCAGCAGCAGGAGTAATAACAGGAGTATCAGCAGTATCAACAGGAGTATCAGCAGTATCATTAGGATTATTGGGAGTAGGAGTAGCAATAGCACCACTAACATTTGGACTAGGACTAGGATTCGCAGCAGCAGCAGGAGTGGTCGCAGCAGCAGCAGCAGGAGTATCAGTAGTAGGCTTGGGAGTAACAGCAGCAGCAGGAGTAACAGTAGCAACCACAGCAAAAACGATTGTTACAAAACTCGGGTGGCAAGGAGAAATTAAAAAACTTATATCAAACGCTGAAAGTGGTAAGCCTGATGAAAGAAAGAACGAAAAAGGTATTAAACTCCCTGAAAATTCTAACAATAATATTGCTATCGATGGCTTACTTACTCAATTAATAAACAAATATAAAGAATATATTGATAATTTAGAGAAAAGTTTATCGTATTTTATTGCAAATAATATAGAAATAATTTGTAGTACAAATGATATAATATTATCTGAATTTACTGTAATTAATGAGAACTCTATAGCAAATATTGTTGAATATAAAATTCAAGATATAGATAATGATGAGGTTGCTGTATTAGCTATAGAAGAAATACCTCAATCTGATCAAAACAATGCCTTCAATTCACGTGATAAATTAGCTTATAAATATCAAAAGTCTGATATAAAAATAATTCAAAAGCAATTGTTGACTAAAGCCTTAGGTAAAAATATAAACAAAATAACTCTTATCGACCCAAGTGATGGAAGCCAAAATATAGAACTATTATCTTCTAAAATTACTCAATGCATTACTAACGATAATCCGGCATTTTTAATATTAAGCCAAGATAATATACACTGGCTTAGTATAGCTATTATTAAAACCAAAAATCAAATAATACTACTTCAAAAAGCTACATTTAAAACCGATCAAAAATCAATGATTCTGACATTAGATAATAATATAAGGTTAATAATAATAAATAATGAATCTACAGAAGAATATAAGAAAGAAGACGGAGGAATAATTGCTTTACAAAACCTTAAAATTATGGCAGAGCAACTAATACAAGATCAAGAATTTTTTATTAAGAATTTTGAGAATTTTACAGGATTTTATAAAGCAGAAAATGTTAGTGACTTTAGGGGGGAATTTGCACAATATTATTTAAAAGGCACATATGACAACCTGATTGAAATTAATAAAAAATCTAGTTTAAAAGATTTAATTAAAATCAAACATAAATTTGATATTAATAAAATATCACAAGATTTAGAAAGATTTTTTAAGGAAAAAATTCAAAAGAATGAAGTTTTCATAAAGCAAGAACAGAAGATAGGTACTCAGCATTTAACAATAACAGTTTCAACTGTTATTGTCGACATTGATGAATCTAGTGCAAAATACCAATATGGTTATAAAATATCTTGGAGTGAAGATTTAGAATGGGGAGGGATCATTAACTTTGAGAAATCTGAAAAATTAAAAGAACAGTTATTAAATCAAAATACTAAACTTATAAATGATGTAGAAATTATTTTAACTGATAGATCTATTAAAATAATTCCTAAAGAATTTATAAAAACCTATGATAATAGTATAAATTTGCAACACAATCTTCCAAAACTGAGCGAAATGTTATCAGCTTTAAATGTTGTATGTCGAGAAGATCAAAAAGAAATGTTGAGAGTTTTAAATCAACATAATTTAATTTTAAAAGATGTAGTTCAGGAGCTGATTGAGAATGAAAATCTAGAGTTAGGTCATGATATTGAAATGGAAGAATTATCTTTAATTGGGCATCATTCACAAAATATCGGAGATTATCATTATGAAACAAATTAATTACGAAGATTTAAAATCTGCTAACGATAAGTTACAATTATTATCAGAGTTATATCGTAATAATACGTTAAATAATACTGACAATATCGGTTATACTCTTCTACATCGTGCAGTTCAAAATCATGACGCATCATTAATTAAAATGATATTAGATGCTCGAGCGGATGTTAATGCTAAAGGAACAGTTCATTATAAGAATTCTACAGCGTTAGATTTGCTTATTACAAATTTATTTCAAAACCAAGATAATCTGAATGAAATTCAATTTGGGATTATAAAAGATATATTATTAGATTACGGTGCTGAACATCAATCTCTAGTAAAATTTATGACTAAAGGCGAAATAGCAAAATTTCATCTTAGAATAGATGATAAAATGATTCATAAGAATCAAAAAAAACTAATTAATGAACAAATAATTAATAAAATTGCAAACGGAAATTTACAGTTAGAACAGATATATAATAACTATTATAATTTCTTACAATCAAATTTAAATAAGTTCATACTTGAGATTAAAACAAAATCAGGTGATATGCGATTTAAAGAAAGTGTGATAATGCAAGGAATGAAGCTTGCGGGTGTGCCGTTGTTGCTGATTCCAGAATATGGAAGAGCTGTTGCTAAAGGTTACGAACTTATACTTGAAGTGGGCAAGCAAATAAAATATAAACTATATATGAATTATATGAATGCTCTAGCAAATCATTTTGTTAATAATAATCATGTTGATGAGGTTGTAGCAGATTATGCTGCTAGAATGGTTGAATATTACAAACATGAAATAATTGAATCAAATAATGACATAAGTCTTAAAGAAAAAATTATTAAATGTGTTATGGAGAGTAAATCTTGTGACATTGCGAATTATATATTCTGTAAATTATCTATCATAACAGATGTTTCCCCAGAACAACTTGCTGAAAGATTTAAGAAATACGATCAAAATATCATTGATGAGCATTGGGAAAATTTAACGGCAAAAATAATTCTAAATTTCTTGGATTACTTAAAAGATCGTCACGTAAAATATTCGATTGATCTAGGTATTGAGGCAGCGAACAAAATAATTCCGAAGTGGATATTTAAACAATTAACTATAGATCACAATACTACGAATCCTACCCCAAATAGCCTTTATAATATTGGAATAGTAAATCAAACGGCATATGAAAGTGAAGATCAAATAAAATCGATTTCGAAGAGCTGGGGACTTAGTTGTGATATTTGGACAATAGGATATTGTAGAGCTTTTATTATAAAAGATGATCACAAATTAATATTAGCTTTCAGAGGTACATATCATGATGTTAACTGGTTAAATAATTTAAATGTATTAACAGCAGAATTAAAAGTAAAGAATCAAATTTTAAAAGTACATAAAGGTTTCCATGATGCAACTGCTTTATTCTGGCAATCTCAAGAAGGAAAGACTATATCAGATATAGTCAGAGACTACCATACTAAACATCAGGATAGCAAAATTTACATTACTGGTCATTCTCTTGGAGGAGCTATGGCAAGTATTAGCTACCTCATGTTATTCGATATTTTTGCAGATAATATAGACAATGTAGGATTATATACATATGCACAGCCAAGATGGTGTAGAACTGAATCTGCAGCTGGCGCTCAAAAACTTTTCACTAGTAATAATTATCACAGAGTTGTAAATTATTTAGATTTAGTTCCTCAAGTTCCACCAGAGGCGCTAGGTTTTACTCATTTAGGAACTCAGTATTATTTGCATAAAGATGGCAGGCTCTTAAGTGAAGCTGATTATACATTAGTTGCTCAACAAATTGATAAAGATGGTTATCATGAAATTCCACCATTACTTGCAACAACATTATATTTTGACCACCACTCGATGAGTGCATATCTACTACATTTGGAAAAGCATTACAATGCTGCTCAAAATAGACCTTGTGCTTTAAATAATCAAAAGATGCAATTATCTGCAAGATCATATTATATCGGCAATGGATATCCTGATAGAGCGGAATTATTTTCATATCAAATAACCAATAAAGCTAAAAGTAAATTTGAGCAATTACAAAATATTAATGAAATTGATGCACTGACAAAATTAACTCTACTTCATATAGCTGCTGCAGAAGGAGATGTAGCAATAGTTCAAAAAATACTTGACCACTCAGACTTCAACCTATTAAATAATCAAGACTGCCATGGAAGAACAGCATTCGATCTAGCTGTAAATAATCACCATGCAAAAATAGCAACTATATTATTAAATTACGGCGCAGAAGTGAATAAGGAGCGTGTCGGCGAAATAAGCTGCTGGGCTGCTAAACATGGTTATAGTGTAGCAATAAAATTGATTCTTGATAGAGATAATTTAGATAATGCAAAACTAAAAGATAGTAAAGGATACACACCTTTATATTGGGCAGCAATAAATAATTATCCTAATATAGTTGAAATCATTCTATCAAAAGGTAGCTTTGATTTAGAAACGAAGTTTGATTTTGAAGGAACCATTTTATGGCATGCTGCGGCAAATAATAATCCTTTAGTTGTAGAATTATTAATAGAGCATGGTGCTAATGTAAATACCGTAAATTCATATAGACTAAATGCTTTAAATTTATCTTTATCAAAGGGATATTTTAATGTAGCCAAGTTATTAATGTTTAATGGCGCTGAATTTAAACCTGAGCAATATATGAATATGGATAACAAAGGAAACAGCCTGTTACATCTATGTAGTATTCATAATGATTTAGAAGATTTATATTTATTTTTAATAACGGAAGAGCTATTTGTAGAACAAATTTTTAAAAAGAATATTGAAGGAAAAAATATATATGATCTAGCTTTAGAAAATGATCGTTGTCAAATCTTAGAACATATATGGTATACTCAGTCTATACCTAAAGATAAAAGCTTATATGATAATGAAGGTTATCATATATTGGCAAAAGATGATAAAATCAGAGAGCTATCTAAAATATATAAGTCGATAGGTTGGGAAATTAATATTGAACAAGCAAGAAAAGGAATTGACCTAAGACAAACTGATATAAAAGGTAATACAATATTACATAAAATCATAGCTAGGCCTAGCTTTACTGAGAATGAACGCATAGAAAAAATGGCAATTATAGAAAAATTAATTAAATACGGTATTGAT
Organism: Rickettsiales bacterium; assembly: GCA_003963235.1. GTDB lineage: Bacteria > Pseudomonadota > Alphaproteobacteria > Rickettsiales > Rickettsiaceae > Megaera_A. The sequence continues at coordinate 346 of RXKF01000040.1, read as the reverse complement.
ATTAAATACACAGAAAGAGTTGATGAATTAAACCCATACGAACTTGCTAAACGTTCTGGTCAGCAAGCAATAGTTAAATTATTACAATCAAGAAGTAATCCTGATAAAATGGATATATTGGAAGAATTTGTTACAGTTTCAGAAGATTGTGAAACTAAATATATATATTATGCTTTATCTGGTGAGATTGAAGAATTGAGTGGGTCTTTAGAGTTGACTCTATCTTGACAACCTCACCACATCATAAAATGCGTCAATTTAGTCTCTGCGTCAAAAGTCTAAAATTCTAAAATAACTTTGAGAAGATTTTATAAGAATTAATACCCAATTATCATTTTTGATAAAT
>RXKF01000003.1 GCA_003963235.1 Rickettsiales bacterium | reverse complement strand
TCCTGTTGAATATAATTCCTATCAATTTTTCGTAAAGAATAATAGTTCAAATGATTTATCTATAACCTTTTTAGATGAATTAGAATACGTAGGTTCAAGTGATTTCAATAGGACTTGTCTACCAGGAGAAAGCATTGTTTTTGATGTCGTAATAGGGACTGGTTCAAACTACTGGGTTGAATTGAGTAGACCTTTTACAACAAGTTTATCTACTTTTACACAGGCAGTACCTATGTCTGGAGGATCTATACCTCCTACACAAACAGTGACTTTAGCTTCTTCTAACAATGGTAAGTTCACCCTCCCTCCTTTATCCTTAGTTTCTACCGGTCAAGTATTTGTTGTGAAGAGTGGTAATTTTATAAACAACACAGTTAATACATTTTCAGGTGATTCTATGGATTTATTGATGAATTCAGGTTCTTTCAATTCAACCAATCTAAATCACTTAGAATCTATGTTCGTTGTTGCTGATAAAGTTCTTAATACTTGGATTAGAATAAGTTAGGTAATATCATGGATGAAGATAAACTAGATAGTCTAGACTTAGATTTGGAAGATAACTTAGATGAGATAAATGATGATTTAAGTTCTGAAGAGATTGAATCATTAGAAAATATTGATGAAAATGTAGTTGACCCAGAAGAAGAGTTAGATGAACTAACTGATGAATTAGATGACTATTATTCTCAGCAAGAAGCAGAAAAGAGAGCTTTAGATTTATTAGATAATCAAGTAAATGAATATCTTGCTGATTTGAAGCGTCAGAGGAAGACTAACTACAAAGGGAAGAGTTATCTCCAAATAAGAACTAATGCAGTAAATCTAGTTAAATCTAAAAATTTTGGATATAATTTGTTATTAGATCGTGCTACTTACAGAGAATCTGTCCCAGATAATCAAACTAATAAAAAGATAGCTAGTGGTTTCTTAGGTCTTAGAAAAAAACTAGGTAGATCCACTTCTCATAACTTTGTAAAAACTTTTGGATTCAGGTCTAGAAAATCTGGTAAAAATAGAATTAGAGATAAATCTGGTGCATTTTATTATGGTATAGTCGAATTTACAGCCAGTGAAGCTAGTTTTAATAAATCTATGCAAGAAGTAATGAAGGGTAATATTAATTGGAAAGAGATGGGAGTCTCTCCTGCTAATAAATCTTTTGAAGAATTTAAAGAGATAATTGAAAATAATGTTTCCGATGTTCTTTATATACCAGATTTAGATACAGATAAGGTGGGTGTTGCTTGTAGTTGTAATGATTATTATTATACTTACTCAGAAGCAAATTATTCTAATGCTTGTACCCCATCATTTTCTAATCCACCTAAATTTAGTGGTGTCGGAAAATCAACAAACAATCCTTCCAAATCACCTGGATGCTGTAAGCACATTCTTAATTTTGTAGAGAGTTACTTACTTTCAGCAGATGAAGTCCTATCTAGTGGAAAAAAGGTATATTCTTTTGACTCAACTTATAGGGATGATTTAACTTATTTAGAGCGAGTTGTTCTAAATATGAGAAAATCTAGAAATATTACTTATTCTAAAGAAGACAAAGGTAGGTCTGCTAAAGATAATATTAATGATTTACTTAGAAAGTATAGAACTACAAGAAATATAACTGCTAAGGAAAGATTATTTAGACAGATTGTTAGTAAGTATCAAAGATATTCTAGGGAAGGTAATTCTGTTAATAAGATGTACTTGAAAAAGAGAGTTTCTTCTATGTTAAATGATAAAGACCCTCTATCTTCAGAGATAAGCAGATTAACTAAAGTAATCAAACCTTCTTCTAAAAAATCTAAATCAGTTAAACCTAGAAAACCTTCTAATGGTATAGAAGTGATAAGTAGAGCTAAGAAGAGAAAGAGTATTTAAAATCAATTTCTATGCTGTTTTTATAGCGATGGTTGAGTTTAATTTTAATCTTGGTATCTTTGCTTAGAAGAGATGATTTAATTTAACCACGGTCGTTAAATCACTTTACAAAATAAAAACCCCAGTCATAATTGACTGGGGTTTTTTTATTACCGAAGTTCAATAGAACCGAATAGCTCCATAGCTTTTTCATTTAAAACATCATCCGAATCATTTTCATCTGAATCGTCTAAGTCTTCATCCGAATCATCTTCTAATTTTTGATTAACATTTTTAGCTAACTCTTTCTTAGAAGAAGGTTCATGTAGATTATTAGCTTCTCTAAAATTAATAGCTCCTTTAAAGATATTAGTTAAACTTTCTACGGCAGAAACATAAGTTTCTTCGGTCATATCTTTATCACTATAAATATCTTCGAATAAATCAATTTCGTTCTTCATAGCTAAACTAGCTTTACTATTGATTGCATTAATAGATGAATCCCACCATCCATTAGTATCTTTACTAGGGACAGCTTTTAAAACATATCCACCATTTTCAAAGATTTCTTCAGCAACTTCAGTAGGTGACATATCTTCAAGTTCACTAATAACATCGCCTATTTCAGATAATTTAGATGGTTGGAAGAAATTAGAGAATGCCTTATTCAACTTTCCAGAAGATGTAAGGGTAATTACCCCAATGTCTTGATCTCCTTTATCATTAGTATCGACAACTATACCAACACCTTTAATCTTTTTAACTTTAGCTCCTACAAATAAGACGTTCTTATTAGCTTGATATTTAAAAGAATCTTTAAAATTTGCCTGATTCATTTGATCAACAACTTCACATATAGGACATTTACCTTTTCCTTTACAGTTAATAAATCTATTTTTAGTAGATTTATTACCATCTTTATCAGTAACCGTCATAGGTACACTATGTTGATCAACTCCTCTGAAGGCAACTCCATTTTTATCTTTAATTGCTTTAAATAGAGTTGTTGTCCCTATTTTATAATCTAAATAGATTTTCTTTACATACCCTTCTTTTGACTTGTTATTATTGTTATTATTGTTATTACTTGCTAAAGAATCAAACATTGCATTCCAGTTATTATCACTCATTTTTATTTCCTATCATTTATATTTTATATTTAATTTTATATTATTTACTTTATATTACATTAATTCAAATTTTTGTTTTGTTTTATTTCTCCTATTTTTGAAAAGTGCATAAACTGCAAAAAGCGAATAACTTATAAATGTGGCTTGCACAGCGTACATTAGATTAAAAACCACCCCTTTAAAGATTAAACCCAGTAGAGCACATCCGATAAAAATCAATCCAACTGGAATTCCAAATAACACAATCATTCCAAGTGAGTAGATTGTAAAAGCAACTCCTAAGAATTCAAATATATTTTTATCTTTAGTGTCAAATTCAAATCCTTTAACCATTATTATACCACCTTATATTGTAATGATGAAGATATTTCTTTCATCTCATTGTTAAGTTTTTCATATTTAAGTTTTAAGCTAGAATATAGTGATTCTATTTCTGATTCACTCCTAGAAACTGTAGATAGATTATCAATAGTATAATATTTATTATTATTTTTAATAATTAATTTTATACCAAGATTATTATCATTTCCAGATTTCTCTAAGATAACACTATATAGATTACCATGACTAACTTTATATTTAAATACATCTAAGACTTGTTCGATGTTTATTATGAAGTAAAGCTTCTCACCTACTGTATATGAGTTAAGTAACTCAATTACTTCATCTTTACTCATAATTAACCTCTATACTTTCTAGAAGGATTAATAAACCCAAAACATTCTAACAACTCTACTGGAACTTTAAACGCTGAAGCGAGTTTAATTCTAACATCTTCTCGTTTGTTAGGGGGTATCAATTTTTCAAATTCTAACTTAGTTGCCTGATAATGATGATAGTAGCTGTAATATAATTGTAAGGACTCAAACTCAGCATCAGTCATTTTGTCTGTATCTTTTAAATCCACAATTACTTCATTACCTTCAGTGTCACTTAACTCTAATCGGATTAAAGTATAAAGGATAATGAAATCTCGATAAGTAGCAGTTATACCGTTTACATTACCTAAATCTAATTTAATTAATTTTCCATCAGAATCAAAGCTAAGAAGGATTTTCTTTTTTCTTTCTCTAAAGAAAATATCATCTCTATATCGCAAATCTTCTTTAATTTCACAAGAAGGGTATCTTTGTTTAAAAAGCTCAGTTGCTGTTTTTTTATTATCTAAAATTATTAATTCATCTCTCATTTATTTTATTACCTTATTATTAGTTCTACTTTCTTCTATCAGGGTCTTTAATGTGAATTCATTGAAATTCCCTGCCATTTTACTAGTGATGTTGATCCATGTATTAAAAACATTTGATGATATTTTTAATATATCTTTAGTTGTCTCTTCACTTTTAATCATGTTTATTAATTTAGTTACATTCTCCATCATATCTACTACAAGTAAATTAGCATTTGAGTGCAACACACTTATAAACAAGAAGTTTTTATATTCTTGAAATTCTAAATTCTCTAAGCTTAAATTGTGAATAAGTTTAAATAGTTCAGCTTGGAATGAAATAGCCTTTTCAATCAATGGCATTGTAAGGGTTATGTCTGCATATTCATCATCGGTCATCTCCTTTAATTTGTTTAACACCTCTAAGATTTGTTCTGACGATTTTTCAAGACTTATCGTCAGAGCATGATTGTTTCTATTTATTGATTTAATAAAAAAATTATTAAGATCCATAATTCCTCCTTATATTATTTACAAACAATTCCTGAGCAAGAACGATAGTTCTCACCAAGGTCATTAGTCGCTATCAAAATGTTTTTAGGTATTTCAGCTACTATATCTTCAATTTCTTCTACGCTTATTATCTTAAGGTTTTTACGTTTATGATAATCAACGTATTCATAAAAGTTATCTTTTATATAATTTAATAAACTATTCTTCTTTAATCCTATAGATTCATATAACAATTTATTATCTATCTTATTAGAACTAACCTCATCATAAGGCTTATTATTCCAGACATGGTCATAAAAATCCTGATAACTTGGTCTAAACTTTCCTAATGTAAGGGGTATGTCAGGGTTCTGCTTTTTTAAATATCTTAATAAGGTTCCCACTGTAGAGAACTTGTAGTTAGAGTTCTTAAGAAACTCCCTACTTATATTTATTAAGTCAATATTTGAAACACCTCCGAACATAGGATTAGATTCTCCTGAGTTCATATTTTTAGAATAATAATAGTTAGACTCTTTATTTGCTAGATAAAAACCACTATACTTTTTACATAGAAGATTCACTTTTTCAATATAATCTTCCTTGCTATAAGAATTTAAGTTATCTAGTCTATCTTCTATTGGTAGGTCCTTATAAAATACATATCTTTCATCCTTACCTGTACCAGCATTATACAATATATTTCTTTGAAGATTAGCATAACTTTTTTCAGAGATAGAGTCTATTACTCTAGTTTTTAAGAATGAGGATGGATTAGAATATGTGAAGAAGGAAGAAAATACTGATTTCTTCTTGCCCCCACATATTAAAGTAGATCCATCTGAAAAAGTATATTTATAACATTTCTCTTTTTTAAATATTAATTTATCTAGAGTAGTAGCCATATACCTTCTCTTACATCTTACATATACTAAAGTACCTTTTTTATAGTCCCCTATCTTCACAACTGAATTATCCCCACAAACAACTAATAGGTGGTTTGCAGAGACTTTCATTATTTACTCTCGTCTTTCTTCTTGAATCTATTGCTTCGTGGATTCAATTTATTAGGAGCATAATCAGTTTTCACTTCTTCAATCTTTTCAGTTTCTTCATCACTCTCAGGTGCTTGATCTGTACTTGTTTCAATCTTAGATTGTTCTGTAAGAATTTCAGCCTCAGAAGATTTAACCTCTGTTAATAATTCAGTTTTTTCTTCTTCATTCTTTCTCGTTACTACAGAAATGTAATCGTTGAATGGCAAGTCCATAATATGAGAAGGAACAACAATATAAGCAGAACCTAATCTACGTATGAACGCTTTATAAGATTCATAAGTTTTCTCAAGTTGAATTCGAACTTCTCGAGAGTTATTATTTAAAAATGCTTTAGTTTGATCTTGCAATAATTTTAAATAATTTACTATTGCTAAGATTTCATTTTTTCTGGTTTCATGATAAGTTTCATTAATTCTAATTGAACCAAATTCTTGGTTAGCATCAAATTTAAGTGAAAGCAAATCTTTTTCCATATGTGGTAAATACATAATAATCCTTTTAAATATAGTTAATTCTACCGTATGTGATATTGTAGATAAGTATTATATCATACACATATCTATTATGTCAAGAGATGTTGAAAATTTTATTTATAAATTTTTCCACACCATAACTGCTATCTCTCTTATCTAGCCAGTACAGTTTTTCATCTAAAGTAAAATCATTAAAATCCCTACCATTTTCTCCTTTAATTAATATTCTTGATACTATTATAGGAGATGGGTATATTAAATTTTTTATGTTCTTACTAAGGTCCATAGTTTCTTTATAAGTGTTTTCATCTAAAGCAACAATTACTTCTTCATACTTATTTTCCTTAATCAACTCAGATAACTCTATTCCTTGTAAGGGGGTGAGAAATTTACCTAAGATAGCAATGCTATCATATCCTTTAACTTGGGAGACAGAGGCAGAAGTAAAGAATCCCTCGCATATAACAAGTTTTTTTTCCTTTTTAATGAACTGCATAGCAGAGATATGTTTTTTTAAATTTGGAACATTAAACCATCTAAAATCTCCTTTATCTATAAATCTTACTTGAATTAAATTAGTTTTTTCATTTTCTACTTCATTAGGTATTATAATACAATCCCTATTGAACATCTTAAATATTCTTATTTGTGAAAGATTAATGTATTCAGCATCAAATCCTCTTCCCATAAGATATTTATATTGCGGTGATTCAATGTAATCACTAACTTTTTTTAGTCCAGATAGATTATAAACCTTATCAAAGTCTTCATTTTTATCTACTTTATCTACTTGGAGTAAGTGAGAGAACTCATATCCATCTAAATAACCCTTAAACTCAGGATGTCTGAAACAAATAAATCCCCCATCTTTTTTATCTATATAGAGTTTGGGGGATTTATTTTTTGAACACTCAGGACATCTTGATATATAATGAGTAAAGTTTTCCCCAACTATTTCAAAATCTTCGATATTCACTTTTATTCTTCTTCACTCTCTGTGGGAAGAACTAATTTATCTGAGTACAAATTCTTTAATTCTCCTCTGAAATCAATAAACCACCATATACTGAATGTTATCAATGTTATATAAGGTAGAGTATTAATAAATTGAAATTTTATGTAGTAATATTTAATTAACCAAGAAATAGTTACTCCTATAAAGAAGTAAGGGGGGTAATGTAATATTAAAGTTAAAAAGAATGTACTAAAAATTAATTTAAAGGTATCAATTTTTTCTGAATCCAAAATTATCCCCAATCTATTTTTGATATAATTTTATGATATTATTACATTGTATTAAATAACTCCAAACTAATGATTTCAGAGAATCTACTTTATCTAGATAGTTAATAGAATCAACATAGCTTGGCTCCAAATTAATAAGAGAGGCTGAAGCAGTATATGAGAGATTATTAGATAAATTATCGTTAATTGAGTTGGCTTTTATAGTCTCACTCTCTTGCTTATAAAATCTATAATTCTGGTCAAGATAATATAGTACATCTTGTAATTTTAAAGCAGATTGAATAAATAAATTTAATCTGCTAAATTTTTCTGCTTCTATAATATTAGAAGGTAAGCTACCCTCTAATATTAAATCTCTGAATTCTTTTATTACATTAACTTGGTTATCATCAAGAAAATCATGTAATTTAATTCTACTTTCCATGACTATCTTCTTAAAACTGGAATGTTTAACTTATTTATATGTTCTAGATCATAAATTATAGACATCCATTGATTTTTGAATAATTCTCTCTCAGCATATAAGTCTGATGAAATCATAAAAAAGCAATTAGTAATTTGTACTCTGAATAAAACATATAGCAATCTTAGTATATCTGATTCAACTTTAGATATTTTATTATCATTTATAGTGATTAATTCTACAAGATTTTTAAAATTCTTAAGAACAAATAATATCTTAGCTTCTTTACTTAACTGAACAATTAGTGGCACTTTTTTAGGTTCAATTAGAGAAATTATCTTAGAATATAACGTTTTACTAAGACCTAATTTTAGTTTTTCTAAAGTGTTTTCAATAGTTTTCCTATCTCTAACGACCTCATCATTAATTACCCATCCCATATTATAATTTAGGTTTACTTCATGATATTCAGGGATAAATCTTGTCTTACATACTCTAACTAATAAGTCAGAAATGTTGATAGATTTTAAGTTATCAATAGTTTCTTGTGTGACTTTATTTAAAGATTTTTCATCAACTGATGATAGTTCTTCGATGCAATTTAAATCTGTGTTTAAATTTTTTATTAATTCAATTATAGTTCTCATAGTCTTCCCGATCTAAAAACATACATTCAAAATTTGTTCCCTTCAAATTGGAAACATCCCAATACTCCACACAATTTTTATTGTTCAGTGCCATAAATCTTTTTACGATTTTAAAAGTCGGCTCATCACAATACTTTAAAATAATCAAGGAATCATCATTTTCTGACTTTATCCACCTTGCAAATAAGCTCTCATTTTTTGAAAGAAGATCTTGAAAAATAATAAAATCCCTATACTCAATACTTATGTCTGCCTCTATATAGTCCTTAGGCATCACCCCTATTGAGGAGTGAACCAAGATTCTATTTTGATTATTTAAATCATAGATGTGAGAGTTTACGGAATGCTTCATACCTCCAGTTTCTTCTCTTCCCACCTTAAAAGTTTTATCAACTTCATCCATTGTCATATAAATTTTTTTAATGATTCGTACCTCTTAACAGTTAAATAAATTTTAATAGAAAGAGATTATATCACACTTAAAACTTATTGTCAAATATTTATTCTCCTTTAATAATTTTACCTTTTTTAACAATAACTTTTTCATTAGCCATAAAATCAATTCCTTCTACAAATCCTTTTTCTGGGTATATAAATCCCTTATAAGAAGTAAAATCTTTATTACATTTTCTTAATACTAATACTTCTGATTTTTTTAATTTTAATTTTTTCATTTACTTATTCTCCTTTAATAATTTTAAGAGCAATAGAATTAATCTATAAATAATTACTAATTTACTTTAGAATTATCACAATCTAATTCAGACAACTTTAGTGAAGAATTCTCAGTTCTCCTTGAGAAGATATTCTCACTTGAAAAATACTTAAGATACTGCTCCCAAGTTAGATTGGAGTTGTTTGTTCTTAATACTAAATTATAATATTTATTTTCATTATTTACATATCTGTCGTCATTACCATGTAATTGTTCTTTTAATTTGAAGAAGGTAATTTTTATAAATTTTTCTAATTTACTTAATCCTGTTAGAGGATTTTTTATTTTATTATTTTCCATTATGTTCCTTTATTATATTATTACGTTGACATCCACCCCTCCCTAAAGGGAGGGGATTCCTACGTCGCTACCCGACTTTTTGGTTCGGACGATTCGGTGGGTTCTCACTTCAATGTCGATGCAA
>RXKF01000042.1 GCA_003963235.1 Rickettsiales bacterium | reverse complement strand
CTATATTTTATTACCTCTACCTTCCTATGTCAACTGTTATTTAGCAATGCCCATATCTAAGATCAGATAAAAAAGTCATGAAGTATGAGAATAAATAATGGTATAATATGAGTCAAAAGGTTAGAAAAAAGATATGACAACAAAATTATGTAAAAAGTTTAAAAGATATTGTTCATTGTCAGAAATAATAATTTATAAGAGATTCAGTGCAGGTGTTTGTGGCATCATCTTCAGTTGCTTGATTAACTAGCACAAAGCCAACTATCTCATCATAAACTTTAACTAAATAACCCCAGTAATGGATAAGCTTTGCTTATCCATTACTGATTCTAATATTTTATCTCCTGTCTCATAGTGATTTAAGATTGCCTCGGCATAATCTTCATTTGATATATTGACGCACCTTCGGTGCTTAAGTTACTGAAACATTTGCCTTGGCGCAAACCTTTTCCAATGAACCAACTTCCTAAAATTCATCACACATTTGTTTTTCGAAATTTTTCAGAATTTTGCAGCTAATTCAACTTTTTTACTATATAACACTAATTATGAATAAATATTAAAGATTATTGATATTCTAATAATGATCTAGGGCTGCTGTTTATTAGAGAAAAGAACCTATGTTATTTAAGCTTTTAAATATTTTTAAAATAAATAAAACCGATATTTTAATAATAACTCTTCAAAGATTCTGGAGCAGGAACTGTTCCAAAACTAAATACTCTTTTGAAATCATTATACAACTCAGCAAAATTTGCTTTATCAAAGCCATTTTTTGGAATAACAATTATCGATTTATTTAATATATTGACTGTATCATCATTGGATAAGAGAGACATTACATGTCTGATACGCCGTTTTACTTTATTGCGTATGACTGCTTTTTTAGAATATCTTCTACTAACTTTCATACCAAAGGCTAAAAAAGAAATATTATCTAAAAAAAAATCAGGAATTTTAGCGGTATAAATAACAATAAAGCGAGTACTATGTTTTTTAGCACCGCTTTTATTGACAAAGTCGAATTGTTTTTGGTTTTTTAATGATAGAATCTTCACTTTTGCTCAAAATAAATTTTAAGCAGTAAGTTTTTTTCTACCTTTAGCTCTACGATTTTTAATTACAAGTCTACCACCAACTGTAGCCATTCTTGCTCTAAAGCCATGTCTTCTTTTTCTGACAAGATTACTTGGTTGAAATGTACGTTTCATGATAATTTACTTATTAATATATGTTTTTATAAGGCTCATTATTATTATAATTTGCTGTTATTGTCAACCATTTATTATAGCCATGTCATGATTTAATCTAATTGACAGATATGTTTAATAGGTATTTAATATAATTATTAACAAACATTTATTTTAATTATGTTACTTATCACATTGTTTATTATACTAACTACGGCTACATTATTTCTCGGCTTGGTCTCAATGGCCATGGGTAAGGAATTTAATAAAAAATATGCTACAAAGTTAATGTCTCTCCGAGTTCTTTTTCAAACATTTGCTATTATTACTCTTTTAATCGCATACTCTTACAGTAAAAATTAAAATAATAAGTTAATATCCACATTGTTTGTGGATAAGTATGTGAGTAATATGTTGAATAGTTCTTAAGACCTATATAAGCACAAGTATTCCAGTAATATGATTAAAAAGTAAGCGCATAGCTAAAACTGGCTTGTTACTTAAGATAGTGATAGATAACTAATTAAAAAATTATTTTAACATCTACGATTTAATAACAAAAATTATTTTGTGCATAACTTATATCAATTTTTGATAAAAAGATTATATTTTTGTTGATACATTTGTTTTGCGTTTAATAAAAATTAATTGGACAAATTACTTCTCTGATGTTATTTTACTAAAGTTTTTATCTATTTTGATAACTTCAACATTCAAATTTACACTACATTTTAAAATTTAACCTACAAAAAACTATGTTTTACAAAATACCTATTTTATTAATAGGAATAATTTCTATTATTGTTGTTTTTGGTGATTATATACCAGTAAATATTGCTGAAATATTGTTTGGCATTAGTCTAACTATAAAATCAATCATTATTTTTTTTCTGCCAGTCATAATTTTTTGTTTATTATTTAAAGCATCTGTTAATCTTGCTAAAGACGCATCTAAAATAATTATCATTATTTTTACAGGCGTTATATTTTCAAATTTCCTTACTACTTCAATAAGTCATTTTGTTGGATCAGTGATATATGGTCTTGATTTATCTTTAATCATGCCAAGTGAAAATGATAGTTTAAAGAGCAATAGTTTATTTATAATGCCAAGTTTGATTGCTAATCATTACGCCCTGTTTTCTGGTATCATTTTAGGAATTATTAGCGCCAAAATTAATATTAATTTTGCAATATCAGCTAGTCTTATATTTGAAAAAATAGTAAACTCCTTACTGAAATTTATTACTATGCTGATTCCATTTTTTATTACTGGATTTATCATTAAAATGCAATTTGATGGCACAATCAGCCAGATTTTAAAGGATTATACACTGATATTTACTATTGTTGCAATGACGCAATTAAGTTATATATTTTGTTTATATTTCATATTTGAGAAATTTAATATCAATAACGCAATCGTTTCAATAAAAAATATGATACCTGCAGCATTAAGCGGTTTCAGCACAATGTCTAGCGCAGCCACCATGCCACTAACAATAATTGGGGCTAGCAGAAATGCACAAAATAAAAATTTAGTTCAAACAGTTATTCCAGCCACAGTTAATATTCACTTAATTGGAGATTGTATAGCAATTCCATGTTTTGCCTTTGCTATACTTAAAAACTATAATTTAGCCACCCCTGACATTTACGCTTATTTTATTTTTACAATATACTTTGTACTTGCTAAATTCTCAGTTGCGGCTATTCCAGGAGGCGGTATTATCGTAATGTTACCCATTCTAGAACAATATCTTGGCTTTAATACAGAAATGCTTTCGTTGATTACTGCGCTATATATTTTATTTGATCCAATAATTACAGGTTTTAATGTACTTGGTAATGGTGCATTTGCTAAAATGATTGACAAAACATTAGTAACAACAAAATCTGCAAAAATATAAATTATGGAATTTAAACTTCATCAAAAACTAGAAGAAGATAGTATATTTATTTTAGATCTAGAATTATGTCAGCTCCGTTTGATTAATAATGCTGATTATCCGTGGTTAATTTTAGTACCACGCCTTGAAAATATTATAGAAATTACTGATCTCACAGATACAGATTATTTATTATTAAACCAAGAGATAATGTTAGTATCGATGTTTTTAAAAGCTTATTTACAACCAGATAAACTAAATATTGCTACAATTGGAAATGTTGTCTCGCAAATGCATGTACACATAATTGCTAGATATAAAGATGACAAAACTTATCCTAAAACGGTTTGGGGAAACGAATTTAATCGCTATTCTAAAAATGCTGAAAATGATATTATTAATTTAATAAGAAAATACTTACAGAAATAGATGAATTTTTTGCCACCTCTATTAGTCTTGTCGCTTCTTGCATGCTGCATTGAAATTGATATATCAATTCCAAGCTTTCCATTTATCACTGAATATTTTAAAATTTCAGTGGCTTTAACTCAAATGACCATTGCTGTTAATTTTTTAGGTTTTTGTTTATCAAGCATATTTTATGGTCCTTTGTCTGATGTCTATGGCAGAAGAAAAATAATGTTATACGGCAATGCTATTATGGCAGTGGGAGCTTGTGGTTGCGCCTTAGCTGATAATATTGAGTTATTGTTACTATCCAGATTCATTCAAGGCATAGGAGCAAGTACCTCTGCAGTGGTAGCATTTACTATGGTCGCTGATGCATATACGGTTGAAAGATCAGCAAGAATCATTAGCATCATGAATTCATTGATTACAATTTTCACATCCATAGCACCAGTGGCTGGGGGATTCGTCAACGAATTATTTGGCTGGCGAGGAAATTATATAATAATTGCAATAATATCTGTCATTTCTTGGATATTATTATATTACCTCCTACCTGAGACTAAAAAAGAGCGATCAGTTTTTACAATCAAAAAGATGTATACAGATTTTAAGCAAATTTCATTTGATAATAGATTTATATATTCATCGCTAATTCCAAGTCTTGTTTATTCTGGGTGGATGGCTTTTATAGCTTGTAGTTCATTTCTTTATATTGATACATATAAAATGTCTATAATAAATTACGCCTACCATCAGGGTGCCATCGTGTCTGTATTTTGTATCTTCAGTTTTATTTGTGGACGCGTAAATAATTATATTGGTATGAAAAATTCCGTGAAAGTCGGAATAGGTTTGATAGTCACTGGCAGCTTGTTGCTGTTTATCGTTTCTTACACTGCTAGCAATGCACCTTATCTCACAAGTATTTCCATGATGATTTACGGTACTGGTTCAGCCATTTGTTATCCTGTTATATTTGTAAAATCGCTAGATATTTTTCCAGAAATCAAAGGATCCGCATCTTCATTGATAATGTCATCAAGAGCACTAATTTGTGCATTAGCGATTTCACTTTCTAGTTATTTTTATAACGGTTATCTTTTTTCGATAGCTGTTTTGATCATGATTATTGCTTTTATTAGTTTATTCTTTACAGTAAGATTGTTACAAACAATGAATTTTGATAATAATGTTAAAGATATATAAACTATGAAAAAGCAGATAATTTATTGCACATTTATGCCAAGACTATTCTCAATGATGATTGATTTGATAATACTATCATCAATAGTGCCTTTTATTACAAAATTAATTGCCAATAACCTAATACTTAGACTATTTCAAAATTATTTTTTATCTGAAGAAAAAGTTGCATTAAGACCTCATTCTGATATATCGCAAATAATTTCCGATCCAACCATGTATGTTAATCTTAACAGAATTCTACTTTTTACATTGATAGTGTTTATTATAAATCTCATATTGATAGGAATTTATTTTGTCTTTTTTTGGCAAAAATATAATGCGACTCCTGGAAAAATCTTAATGAAAATGAAAATTGTCAATGCCGATGATTTTACAACTCCATCAATGTATAATTTAATTAAAAGATTCATTGGCTACTCAACGATTTTAATTGGTATGTGGTCGGTTTTAACTAATAAGCGCAATATGGCACTACATGACAAAATAGCAAATACTGTTGTTATTAAAAGCTAAAATATTTCTGAATATTAAATAATAATAAACTTTTTTTTAAGTTCAAGTCTTGCTTTTAACGCACCTTATTGATATCATAGCTTTTCCTATAATGCTTAAAGTTGCAATAAATTCATAATTATGACGAATGTTTTCTATGGTGTATTACCTATTTTTTTAATTGCCGTACTTGGAAGTGTGATTAGGAGAAAATGGTTAAAATCCGATGAGTTTTGGCGCGGTTTAGAGAAATTATCTTTTTACATATTATTTCCAACTGTTCTATTTAAGCATAGCTTAAACATCGATTTTAATGCACCAACCTTAATTAAACTAACTATAGCGCTTATAATATCGAATCTTATAATCTCTGGATTATTAGTATTTTATCAATCAAAATTTGATTATGATAAAGTTCAATTTACATCTGTTTTTCAAGGAGCAACCAGATATAATAGTTATATATTTTTCTCAGTTGGTGGCGCATTATTTGGTAGTGATGGCCTAACTATAATTGCAACAATATCGCCATACTTACTCACATTAACTAATATCACAGCCATCATGGTTTTTTATTATTATCTACCAAAAAATGATGATATGTCCACCATGCGTGGAGCAACCTTATTAGTAAAATCTATCATTCTTAATCCCTTTATTTTAGCTAGTTTACTAGGTTTTATATTTAATTATTTCAAATTTACTTTAAATATTGGCATTGCAAATACTTTGGGAACAATTGCTGATTCTGCTTTTGCGATTGGCATGTTAATTGTTGGAGCTAGTATTAAAATTAAAATTGATCCAAAACATTTTCAGCACATCTTTTTAACAAGTGGTGTTAAATTAGCCATAACGCCAATTGCCACTTTTTTAATATTGTGGCTAATGAATATTACAGGAACGGCTAAATCTGTGGGAATTTTATTTAGTTGCCTACCATGCGCTAGCTCTTCTTATATATTATCACGCCAACTTGGGGGAGACCCAGAAACTATGTCTTCAATAATAACATTTACAACAATCTTTTCGATCTTGTCATTATCAATTCTAGTGTATATTCTAGGTTAAGCTAAAACTTCAACAAAAGTGTATAACATAGACAAAGATTTAATATGGATAATTCAAAATCGCCTGAATATCTAAAAGCATTAGATTATCATCAATTTGAAAAACCAGGCAAAATTTCTCTACGCCCAACTAAAACTCTTGCTACGCAACATGATCTTGCGCTAGCTTACTCACCAGGAGTGGCAGCTCCTTGTTTAGAAATAGCAGAAGATGAAGAAAATATTTATAAATATACTGCCAGAGGCAACACCGTAGCAGTAGTTACAAATGGTACAGCAGTGCTTGGGCTTGGTGCAATTGGCGCTGCAGCATCAAAACCTGTAATGGAAGGGAAAGCTGTATTATTCAAAAAATTTGCAGACATTGATAGTTTTGATATTGAAGTAGACACTACTGACATAGATGAATTTATAAATGCAGTTAAACATCTTGGTTATAGCTGGGGTGGAATTAATCTAGAAGATATTAAAGCTCCAGAATGTTTTGTCATAGAAGAAAAGCTTAAAGAATACATGAAGATACCAGTTTTTCATGATGATCAACATGGAACAGCAATTATTACTGCAGCTGGTCTCATCAACGCCCTATTTCTAACAAATCGCAATATGTCTGATGTAAAAATAGTGGTTAATGGCGCAGGTGCCGCGGCAATTGCTTGTATTAATCTTATTGTATCAATGGGCATTAATAAAAATAATATTATTTTATGCGATACTCAAGGTGTGATTTACAAAGGACGCACAAATGGCATGAATAAATGGAAAGAGGAGAAAGCAATAGACACCCCTCATCGCAGCTTGACGGATGCGATGGTTGGAGCAGATGTTTTTATAGGATTATCAGCTAAAGGGGCAGTTACTAAAGAAATGGTTCAATCAATGGCATCTTTGCCTATAATATTTGCTATGGCTAACCCTGATCCTGAAATCAGTCCTGAGGATATTAAATCTGTTCGCGATGATGCCATTATTGCTACTGGCAGATCGGATTATAATAATCAGATTAATAATGTTATGGGTTTTCCTTATATATTCAGAGGAGCTCTTGATGTGCGCGCAACCTGTATTAATGAGGAAATGAAAATTGCTGCAGCCATGGCGCTAGCTGATCTGGCACGTAAACCAGTTCCAGTTGAAGTATACAGAGCATACGGCACTGGGCATAAGTCTTTTGGCCCAGAATATATTATTCCAGTCCCATTTGATCCACGTTTGATTAGCACTATTTCTGTTGCAGTTGCAGAGGCAGCAATTGCATCTGGTGTCGCAAAAATTAAGAACCTTAATATTAAAGAATATAAGACAAGTTTGGCTAGCAGGCTTAACCCAACTTCTTCATATATGCATTTTGTGTATGAAAGAATCCATCATTCTGAAATGCAAAGAATTATTTTTGCCGAAGGCGAAGAGGAAGAAGTTATCAAAGCTGCAATGATGATGCGTGATGAGCATTATGGCAAGCCAATAATCGTTGGCAGACAACATAAGATTGATCAACTCGTAGCTGCAATGGGGCATAATCACACATTGGATGGAATAATTGTGATGAATGCTGCAATCAATACAAATTTGAATAAATATATTGATTATTTATATACAAAATTACAGAGAAAAGGCTTTTTATATCGTGATTGTGCTCGGATGGTTAAGACTGACCGAAATGTTTTTGCGGCTTGTATGATTGCGTGTGGTGATGCAGATGCAATGGTGACTGGTCTTACAAAGAGCTTTTACACTAGCTTGGATGATATTCAAAAAGTAATAAACCCAAAGCCAGGAAAACGAATATTAGGATATTCAATAATGTTATCATCTAAGCATAATATCATTATTGCTGACAATACGGTATGTGAGATGCCAGATGCCCGCGAAACAACTGAAATTACTATCCAAATTGCCAAGATTGCTAAATTGATGGACTTAAACCCGAGGGTGGCATTAATATCTTTTTCCAATTTTGGTAATCCTTTAAGAGATAAAACAGTAAAGATTAGAGAAGCCGTTGCCATGCTTGATCAAATGGATTTAGATTTTGAATATGACGGTGAGATGTCTGTTGATGTAGCTTTAAATACGAATTTACAAAAACTTTACCCATTTTGCAGGTTAAAAGGTCCTGCGAATGTTTTAATTATGCCTGGCTTGCACTCAGCTTCAATATCTACTCATTTACTTGAAGAACTAGCGGGAGGAACTTTTATAGGACCAATTTTAGATGGTTTTGAATTTCCTGTGCAGATTGTTCACATGGGTTCATCGGCAAATGACATATTAAAAACTGCCGCTTTTGCCGCCATTGATGCTATTAATGCAAAAAAACATTAAAATAAACAAAATTAGCACTTTATTAATATTATATTGATGTATTAATGAAGTGTTTATTTTTTTAAATTTATGTGTGTGATAATATAAATTAAAAACGGTAAATTATGAAATCACAATCATTCAGTCTCAATGATTTAGAAAGGCATTTAGATAAAAAAGGCAAAACTAACGAACAGCAAGAAGTTGATGAACAATTAAAAGGTTTATTCAAATTTAGCCCTGATTATGATAAAGATGGTAATTTTATAGATGATAAAAAAGTAAATAAAGAGGACAAGAACGTTAAATCTAAAGAGGGTGAAAATAAATATAATACTACAATAATTAAAGAGCAGTTTGAAAAAGATATAAACAGATCTGCAAATTTTTGCATTGAGACTCCTGATGGACAAGTAGTAAATATTGCTGATTCAATTAAGGCAGAAAAAGAAAAGCGTGGAGATAAAAGTAAAATCACTTATGAAGAAGTACATAAATTCTTAACAGTTAAATATCAATTAACTAAAGATCAAACTGACTATATTCTAGCAGCATCGACTCAAGGATGTATAGGGGGTGGGCTAACTGGTTTTGGTTCACTAACAACCTCTGGTAATGAGTCGGTGGATAAAATATATCATAGAAATGGAAACATGTCTTTAATTAAAATTAGTAATGATGGTACAGTTACATATACAGGAGGACGAAAAATATTATTTGATTGTAATCTCATGCTGTATAAGGACAGTCCTAATAATTTAAAAGGTGATGATCTTAAAGCACATAAAAATAACAATCAAACATTTGTAGACAACCTAGACTTAAAATATAAATCCAACGATTATATAGCTTATACAATCACCACTGAACTTGGCAAAGTTACTGATTCAGGATTTACATCTAATCTTATGATTAACGTCACAGGAAAGGGGGAATTTGCAAAAAACATTATTGAAAAAACTCAAAGTATCAAAACAAATACTATTCCTATGCGTTCCTACTTAATTATTAATGAGTATCAGAATTTAGTTTCAAAAATACCAAACAATTTTCAAGAGCGAGAAAAATTTAGAGAAGCCCTACAACAGGCGATAAATAATATTTTAACTACTTCGAATAAAAATGATATATTAAAAATAAAAAATTTAAAAGGTTCTTCAAACACTCTATCAGAAGTTTTAATTAAGCGTGTTGATGAAAAAATAGGCGAAGTATCTAAAGATAATAAGAAAATTACTAATATAGACAAAGAGAATATTGCGAAAGAATTAACTGAGGACTTAAAATTTATAGAATTAGAGCCTAAATATTTAAAAAGATTCGCTAAAGATATTATAGATCAACGAATTCAAGGGCAAAATATCCCTTCTTCTAAAAAAAATATTATCAGTAACCTTGCATCCAAGATTAAAGATGCATGGGCTGGCTATTCTAAGGATACAAAAGACATAAGAAAAGAAATCATTAATTCACCTGAGCGTCAAGCTCAAATGATTAGAGAGAAATTAAAAACCACACCTCCTAAATCACCAACTAATAATCAAAAAACGAATTCAATATCACATCGAATTAGATAAAATCAATGAGTTTAAAAAAAGAAAATAGTGATATAGATAATTTAATTGATGAGATTAAAAAAGATGATAATTTTGGTAAAGCTATTGAGACAATTTTCGCAAATAGAAAAGATCCAAACATAATAAAAGATAAAATAATTTTATTAATACAACAATATTTAAAAACTAAACATGTAGATAAAACAGAAAAAGAAATCACTGATATTAAAAAATGGATTGAGAAAAAAATTTCAAAAATTTCAAAAAAATTTATCCATCTTATAGCTGCAGAAAATAATCTTAATATAGAATCAATTCAAAATAAAACTCCAAGTCAAATAAAAGCTGAAAATGATTATAAGCGCATTATTACAGGTTTTATAGTTTATGCAATTTATAAAGTTATGAATCCCAAACGTATTGCAGGCGAGACTAAGAAAGACAATTATAAACACAATTTATTAAAAGGAGGAGAGAAATTAGCGAGCAAATATGAAGGTGGCAAAGCGCAAGATTTAAAAAAATATGGAGCAGATGAGGTAAAGAATATCAAAGCTCAAGTGAATGAGTTTAAGAAATACGAAGGTTGGAAAAGGTAAAATTTAAAGGAAAAAGTACTCGTTAACGATATAACCCTTGTAAGCATCAATATATGGCAAATTAAGTTGAGGTGGACTAGTTGAGGTTTGTGCGAATTGTTCAAAGCGTTGTCAGTTATGATAAGAAGTATTTTGGCAGTGAGACTAATTTAGTTCGTCCCATATTTGATCAATTTTATCAATAACTTCTGAGCTCATTTTAATTTTTTGACCCCAGTTACGTTTGCTTTCGGGATATAATTTATTAGTTGCATCAATTCCAAGCTTACTGCCTAAACCTGATTCGACAGAGGCAAAATCTAAATAATCTATTGGTGAATTTTCAATAAAGCTAGAATCACGCTTTGGATCTGTTCTAGTTGAAATTGCCCATATAACTTCTTTCCAATCACGTACATTAATATCATCATCAACGATTATTATGTATTTAGTGTACATAAATTGCTGCAAGTATGACCAAATACCTAACATGATCCTTTTAGCTTGGCCTGGATATGTTTTTTTAATTGAAACAACGGCAAATCTATATGAACATCCTTCTGGTGGAAGATAAAAATCAACAATTTCAGGAAATTGCTGTTGAATTATAGGAATAAAAACTTCATTTAATGCTAAGCCCAATATTGACGGTTCATCAGGTGGTTTTCCCGTATATGTACTTAAATATATTGGATTTTTTTTCATGGTAATGGCTTTAATTGTAAATACTGGAAATTCTTCTACGTCATTATAATAACCAGTATGATCACCAAATGGTCCCTCAGGATGATAATCTAATAAGCTAATTTCGCCTTCAAGAATTATTTCAGCATGAGCAGGTACTTTTAAATCAATTGTTTTACATTGAACCAACTCAACTGATTTATTCTGTATAAGTCCTGCAAAATTATACTCAGACATAGTATTTGGAATTGGCATTACTCCCGCAAGCGTCAGCGCTGGATTTGCTCCAATTACTGCAGCAGCTGGCATTGATGTTTTCCCTAAAGCTTTCCATTTTGCATGATGCGCAGCCCCACCACGCATTTTAAGCCAACGCATAATTAGTTTATTTTTTGCAATTGGTTGCATTCTATAAATGCCTATATTATAACAATCAGTTTTTTCATTGCCGTTACCCTTAGTCACAATCAATGGCCAAGTAATGAGCGGCCCAATATCTTCCGGCCAACAAGTTTGAATTGGCAGGATGCTTAAATCAGGTTCAGTAATAATAATTTCCTGAGAATGTGCTTTTTTACTAATTTTGGGTTTCATGGCTAATATTCTTTTAGCAAGTGGCAACATATCAATAGTTTCTTTAAAAGAATTAGGCGGTTCTGGAGTTTTCATAAATGCTAATAATTTACCAAAATCTCTTAAATCAGACTCAGATTCCAACCCAAGACCTAAAGCTATTCGTTGAGGGCAAGCATACAGATTAGTAAGAACTGGTATATCTGAAATAGTGCCATCTTCTTTAACTACATTTTCAAATAATAATGCAGGTCCATTATTTTCTAAAAAACGACGACTAATTTCAGTTATTTCTAAATTAGTTGAAACGCGTTTTGTTATGCGCTTTAAAAGATTTTTTTTTGCTAAGAATGCTATAAATTCTGGTAAGTTCTGAAATTTCATAATTTATTTTTGGTGCTTTGCCATATGCTGAAAATAATACATGCAAAAACATTGCCATAACAGAGGAATATATAATTTAAATCTTTATAAGCAATTTTTTGTAATGAAAAATGAAAATACGCGACGATCATGACTGGCAAGATTGAGTAAATATATTGTTTTAAATAATTTCGTTTATTATAGGGAAAATTTAAAAATATGCTTAAAGCTAAAAAAACGAAGACAAAATTATATAAGGGCCATATTAACCTTAAATGACCTTCGGTGATTAATATTTTTTGTCTATCAATAGTTAGTGTTGAATCTGGATATATCATTTCATGAATAAATAATTCCAAATTTGTTCTATTCCTAGACGATGTATTAGGGATATTACTATTCACCACTTCAACAATCATGTTATCAAAATATAATTTCATTAATTTGCCAGCTTTGTCATATGAGTGCCTAACTCCTTTAATAAGTTCAAATTCTGTTTTTTGCTGATTAAAATTAATAATTTCTCCTTTTTGTGCAAAAAAGATAATTCTATTTTCAGCAGCTTTATTATCAAATAAAATAACCCCTTCAAAAGATTTGTTAGAATTTTTTTTATCAATATATATAGTTATATATTTTGATATTTGATTAAATGTTTTTACATTAACAATATTTGATATATAACCTTCTTTAAAATTATTAAGGTTTAATTTTAAATTATTATAAGAAATTGGCATTAAATAAGCCGAGATAAAATAAACTATAATAGTAACAGTCGATGCTACCAATAAAGCTGGCTTAAGTAGTTTAAAATTATTAAGTCCTGCACTGCGAAGAACAAGCAATTGCCTTCCATCTTGCAATCGACTATAGACATATACCATTGAAATTAGAGAAACAATTGGCATAATTACAAAAAGCAAATAAGGCAATAATAGAATACTTAACTTAAAGAAATTTTTAAAAGAAATGCCTTTTTCAAATAAATTGATCAAGTTCAGAACTTGGATAATCCACACAAGACTAGTTAAAACTAAGCTTAACATTAAAAAGAGCGGAATAATATTTTTGATTATATATTTACTGTAGGTTTGCATTCACTATATTATATTATTTTACAAATCCTTCATTTTAGTTTTTTATTAAAAACTAAAGAATGTATTATTTAGTTTCAATGCCCCATTGTTCACATAATATTTTATGTTGTTTTTGAAATTTTGCAACTCTGACTTTCATTCTAGCAGAATAAAATTTGACTATTAGCAAAGGCATTGATATATAAAGCAGCTGACCAATAACTACTGCTCCATAAACTATCATCCATGTGCTTATATCAGCTAATAATAATTTAGCTACATAATCAATTGAATTTGCCTCCCATATACGTGTTAAATATGGCATAACACCAATTAAGTTAAAACTGCAAATAGTAGCGGACAAGCACCTATGTTCATTCTTATCTAAAAATATGGCAAAAATTGTTGGCAACATTGATACTGAAAAGAAAATAAAAGCATATCTAGAAATCATTGCTACCATTGCGGCAATTAATATTGCAATAATTTTTATCAAGGAGGAAGCAAATTTAAAATTTTTCTCAGCTTCTACAGACATATATTTACCTTAAATTATTACAGCAACAGTTACGATAAAACACATAATATATGACAGTAACACAGTTGCTTTCTGACCAATCAGCATGGCAGTAACAAAGTTACTGTCTTCATCATTAATCATTGTTATATTTTGTTCAATTATCTTAATTTGTCTGCAAGCTTCATAGTAACCGTTATAATCATTTAAAAATTGTTGCTGATTAGAAAATATTTTTATTATTTTATCAAATTGACCTTCATTTGCCACTTCGTCTAATTGAACTAATATTTTCTTTTTAAACTCTACATTATGCAAACAATCTTGAAAAAGTTCTTTTAAATCTTTAACAAACATTTTGGTGATATTTGTTACATCAATATCAGGTTCATATTGCTGCAAAATGTTAAGCATGTTTAAAGCATTCAACGTTGGGTTATCAACGAATTTTGGAAAATTTGAAAGAATTGTTGATCTTAAGTCATCTTTCAGATTAAGCTTGGCTGTAATGTAAGACATAATATTACGATCAATATGAAATTTTTTATATTGATTTTGTGCAATCTTATTAAGACCAACGAGCAGCTCTCGAATAGATGTTATATATAAATTTTGCAAGATACTACTATCACAATGCATGTATGAATTTAATGAATATGATAATTTTTTAAGATTTTTAATGGATGAACCAATCTGAATATACGATGCTGCATATTTATATTTTTCTGCAACGGTTTTTTCTAAGTATCCTGCAGCAATAGGATTTTTATTATATAAGATCCAAACTTCTTCTTTCATCAGCTTAACAACATACTCTGCAAGTTCTCGCTTATTATTAGATATAAGATAATGCAGAAAAATTGGAATTGATGCAGCAGTGAAAGCAATATTTTCTTGTCTAATACAACCATTTGAATCAAGAACTGCTAATATTTTTGGAATCTTAATATGAGAATTCGCGCTGCTTACTACTATAAAAGATGTATCTTGTTTAACATCAACCATAGACTTGATTTGCTCTAAACTCTCATTACTGATTTGTTCTCTACTTGCCCATTTAAATAATTTATTATCTCTGATAAATCTAGATGCTTCATGCCAGTTTTTAAAAAGAGCATAAACAATTGACTTTGGACTTGAATAAATATTGTCATTAAAGCCAATAGTATTCTTATTATCTGATATCAATTCATGACTTAGTTTAGTAATTTTTCCATCAATCCAATCTTTTAAAAGAATTAAATTCCATCTGGCATTAGCTTCGTCATGTAATGTCCATTTAAAAAATACTTTTAGTTTTTCAGGAATTTTTACTTTTGATAATAAAAATTTACTTGTAGTATTTTCAAATCTAGCATTATTATATGCATCATTAGTTTCATAATCATTCCAAAAACTCTTACCAGTGTAAGCCTCAAACATAGTTATCCCCAAAGCATAAATATCTGCTGTATTGCTTTGCAGGAATCTAGCTGCTTGATGAGCTTCTATTATTTCTGGAGCGAGATACTGATTTTTTTGAAAAAAATAAGGATAAGAGTTGATAAATTCTTTTATTTTTAAAAATTCTCCATCGTGCATTAAAATATTCTGTGGATTTATATCGTAACAGAAAATTTTTAACTCGCTTAAATGATTAAATAATTTTATCATTTTATCAATTATTATTTCAAATTGAGCTGTACTAATAGTTAAACCTTTTAAAATATAATTAGCTAAATTATTATCAGGATCATATTTTGGTACAATAACAGCTAAACGCTCTTCTTTAGAAGTTGATAGTTTAATTATAGCATATCTTATTATTTGATTAAGAAATGGAACATCATGATTGTTTAGAGAATCAATATATTCAATAGGATGTAAAAATTTATTATCATAAATTATACCATAAAATTCTTCATTAGTGGCAGTATTAATGACGTTGTAATATTTACAAAAATCATTGCTCAATTCAGCTATTTCTTCATTTAAATGAATTGTATAAACCATATCAATAGTATCCTCAGTCTCACTCCTTGGAATCTCTATTATTTTAGGTTTAACTTCAACAATTTCTTCTTGATTATCCATTTTCACTTTCTAAATTCTCGTTTTAATTTGTATGAAAACCTGATTCTACAAATACAAAACCAAATCCATTAAATTTTTCAATAGTTTCTACATAAACTTCTTTATCAGTAATTTTAACAATTATAGCCACTGGTATGCCACTTGAAAATATTTTACCATCCCCTGAAGTATATATCGTTTCACCTACCTTCAAATTATGACTCTTGTCTAAATATATTATTTTTAAATCATTATTTTGTTTTGCTAAAATTCCTCTGAATTCAGAGTTGCTAGCAAAAACTGGTATTCTTGAGTTGTG
Source organism: Rickettsiales bacterium (assembly GCA_003963235.1). Lineage (GTDB taxonomy): Bacteria > Pseudomonadota > Alphaproteobacteria > Rickettsiales > Rickettsiaceae > Megaera_A. Next base: position 19,733 of record RXKF01000042.1, on the reverse strand, counting down.
ATCATCAACAAGCATCACAGTCGAGTAATTAGAGCTAACTTCAATAATTCGGCCTATAAGTCCTTCTTTTCCTTTAACAATATCATTAATTTTTACTCCTTCATTTGCTCCCGCTTGAATTATTGCTGAGGCTCCAAACGGACTGATCGAAGTTCCAACTACTTTAGCTGTTATGAAGGATTTATGAATTTCTTGTGGAACATTGAGCATTTTTTTGAGCTCAATATTTTCAGCTTTTAATGTATTTTCCAAGTTTTTGGCTTGTCTTAAAGACTCCATCTCCAATTTTAATTGGAGATTTTCTGCTTCAAGATTTTGAAAATATACTAATCTATCATAAATCGATTTAGAAAAATCAATAGTGGCCGAATAAATTGAATTACTAATTGTAAGAGTTTTTCCAACAGTTTCAAGCATCGCATTAGTAATAATTTTAGGGCAGGAAAAATATATCAAATAACTTAAAGACAAAATTAAAGGTATAAAAAAAAATCTTTTGATTGAGTAATAACTGAATTTACTCAATTCCATAAAATAATTTTTAGTTCTAATTCTGTTAGATAATATTGCCACTAATATTTATTCCTGTTTAAATAACACATGTTTTAATTTTGTAAAATCCTCTAATACTTTACCAATACCTAATACAACGCATGCCAGAGAATTATCTGCAACAAATACTGGCAGTTTTGTTGCTTCTCTTAGCACATAACTTAAATTAGTCAGCAATGCTCCTCCTCCTGTTAAAACAATGCCTTTATCAACTATATCAGACGAAAGCTCTGGTGGTGTGCATTCTAAGGCCGTTTTCACCGCCTCAACAATATGGCTAATTGTTTCAGTCAAACTTTCAGCAATTTGCTGTTCATTTAATATCATTTCTTTTGGTATACCATTAATTAAGTCTCTACCTTTAATCTCCATTTCTCTTAAAATAGAACCAGGCTTTACGTATGCTGTACCAATCTGTTTTTTTATTTTTTCAGCAGTTGATTCACCAATTAATAAATTATAATTGCGTCTAATGTATGAAATAATTGATTCATCCATTTTATCACCACCCACTCTAACTGATCTAGCATAAACTATGCCACCAAGTGATAATACCGCAACTTCCGTTGTGCCTCCACCAATGTCCACAATCATCGAACCAGTTGGTTCAGTTACAGGAAGACCAGCTCCAATTGCTGCTGCCATTGGTTCCTCTATCAAAAAAACTTCTCGCGCTCCAGCGCTTTCTGCTGCTTCTTGAATCGCTCTTCGCTCTACTGGAGTTGAACCTGAGGGAACGCAAACGACAATCCTAGGGCCTGTGATAAATCTTTTTTTACAAACAGAACGTATAAAAAACTTTATCATTTCTTCCGCCGCTTTAAAATCAGCAATAACTCCATCTTGCATTGGTCTTTTTGCTTCAATATCGGTGGGCGTTCTGCCTAACATCATCTTTGCTTCATGACCAAAGGCATAGGGGCGGACCGTGCCATTTTCTTTAATTAGAGCTACAACAGATGGTGCATCAAGCACAATTCCTATATTTTTCTCATAAACTAAAGTATTAGCAGTTCCAAGATCAATTGCAATATCTGAGGAAAATCGATCGAAGAAATTAAGTAGTTTCATTATGTTTACTCCGGAAATTTAATACTTTATGTTAATATAATAATATTTATTTAAGCAGTATATCAAGCTTCTTGAAAATGTAAAATAACAAAATTACTGATTAAAATGATAAAAATAATTGGTAAAAATATGGCAAATTGTGGGCTAAAATTATTATAAGCCAAAGCTCTAAAAGTTAGTTCCAAGAAGAAATATGTACATAATCCTAAAATCAAGCTAACAGTCACAATAATTGTATTTGAGTTATTTCGTAAATTCATACTCACAAACCAGCAAGCAATATAAGACATTGCTACCATTGCAAGCGGTTTGAATAATTGCGTATAATAATAAAGTTGATATTTAATTACCGCTAGACCCGATTTTGAAAATTGAATAATTGAATCACTTAGCTGCCAAATATTTATCATTTCAGGTGGGCTAAATCTCATCATCAAATTATTTACTGTTAAATTTGTTGGTAGATTTAGTTCACTTAATTTTTCAGATGATTGTAAATTTGTAATTATAGGGTTATTTAATTTAAAAAAACCAGAATTAAGGTTAGCTGTTGGAGCATCAATTCGTTGTAATAAATTATTTTTTGAATCAACGATCAATATAGTCAGATCATCAAAACTATTTTTACTCGTATTAATTGATTTTGCCTGCATTATTCGGTTAGCGTCACCATATTTATCATAAAAGAAAATACCTGATTGAGAAACTATTATATTCACATTATTATTTTCAGTAATTGCGCTCTCCAATTTTTCATATTTTTTCAAGCTATATGTACTTAAAGGATTTATTATAACTAATAAAATAACTCCAAAAATAAATGTGAGTATTGTTGGAATCATAAATATTTGTCCAATTGGAATTCCATTACTTAAGAGAATAATAAGTTCATTGTTTTTTCTCAGTACTTGAATGAATAAAATTGTAGCAAAAAAACTAACTAAACTGGCAACTTCATTGAATAAATAAGGAATTTTAAAGAAAATTAATAACCAAAAATCAGAAGTTGAAACTATATTTGATTTAAATTTTTGAAGGTTATCAAATATATTTGATATTAATAAAATACAAATTACAGTTAGAACAGTAAGGCAAAATTGTTTTGTAAATAATCGCGCTAAATACAAAGTAATAATTGAGTATCTTATCATCATTAAATTTTATTATACTAATATTTTGATTATTAATTTTTTTAAAGTAATTTGCAAGATATTATTTTTTATAAACAAGAATTTTACTGATTTATTGTGATTTAGTTATCTTGAGAAAATTAAACTTGTTTTGAATTTTTTATTTCTTCAGCAATTTTTTTATTCATTAATTGTCTGTAATGATTTTTGATTGAAATTAAAGAATAATCTCCATTATATTCAGAACCTAGCTTTGATATTTTTTCTAAATAAAAATTTACTTGATCAATTTCATGTTCGAGTAAATCATTATTGGAATTTTTATTAGTCAACACACCCTGATCAAAATGAGATAAAATTTCCTGTTTTGTATTGGTAATAAAATTTTTGAACTCCTGAATTTTTTTAATAATTTTAGGAATATCTTCTGATTTCATTACCAAAAGACTAACAATTAAAATTACTAATATTTCAAACAAGGACATTTAATTTTCTTCCATATACAATAACTTATAATATTTTAATTTATTTATCTGAGCAAACAAACTTATCTTTTTTAAGTATTTTAATTAAATAGACCTCTTTTGAATCAGTGTTTCACTCACAAACTTAAAAAGTGATTTTATCTTCGTCAATATGATTTTTTTCGTAATTTTCATGACGCATTTGAGCATCAATGCATAAGGTTGCAACTGGTCTAGCTTCTAAGCGTCTGATGCCAATTTCTTCTCCAGTATCTTCACAAAAACCATAATCACCTCTATTAATGCGAGCAATGGTATTTTCAATTTTATCGATTAATTTTCTATAGCGATCGCGTGTTCTAAGTTCAATGCTTGTTTCAGTTTCAACACTTGCTCTATCAGTTAAATCTGACTCATTCCAGTTTTCTTCTCTTAAATGAATTAAAGTGTCTCTAGATTCTTGCAATAATTCTTCTCTCCATTTTTGCAATTTTTGTTTGAAATATTCAAGTTGCATTGGGTTCATGTACTCTTCATCCTCAGATGGTTTGTATCCTTCGGGTAATATGATTTTATTCATAATTTTCTCTATATATACTACATTAAATGTAATATATCCTATAAGCGAAATTTAACGCAAGAATATTTTATTAAAATCAATTTTTTGAATCAGGATGAGCTTTATTATATACTGCCTCAAGATAAGATTGATTAATTTTTGTATATCTTTGAGTTGTTGACAGGCTTTGGTGTCCGAGCAAATCTTGAATTGAGCGTAAGTTAGCTCCATTTTCAAGTAGATGAGTAGCAAAACTATGTCTAAATGCATGTGAGCTCAAATATTCAGGTAGCCCAAGCACCCTTCTTAAATTAACTAATTCTTTGTTAAATACAGGACGTTGCAACACTCCTCCTTTAAGCCCTCGAAATATTGGCTCGTCATCTTCTATAATGTACGGGAGTTGTTCTATATATTGCTTGATTAACATACGCACTTCAATTATCCATGGAATTATTCTTTCTTTATTACCTTTACCTTTGACGATAATGAATTCATGATTTTGTAAATGTTTTTTAGTAATAGATAATGCTTCTGAAATTCTCAAACCACTAGCATATATTAAAGTAAGAAGCGCTTTATTTCGCATATGAATCCATGGAATTTCACCAAGCATTTGAGTGTTTTCTAAAGCAGAGTCTACTTCAATCCGAGATAAAGCTTTTGGTAAAATTTTAGATTTTTTAGGACTTCGAATAATTAATAATGCATGACAAACTATATTATATTTTTTATCTAAATATCGGTAAAAACTTTTTACACTGGATAAAGCTCGTGCATTCGAATTTGCGTTATAGTCATTAATGTGTCGATCAGATAACCAACTCCGCATTAATCTTATGTCAACTGACTTTATGCTTTCAATATCTATATTTTTTTCATAAAATTTATGCATAAAATTAACAAAATGAAATATATCATTTCTATATGAATCAATAGTGTTTTTTGCATAGTTTTTTTGCTGTGTTAAATATAAAAGCCATTCAGTAATAATATTTTGTAAATAAGAATCACACTTTAACATCGCAATTATTTCCCAATGCAAAAATTGCTAAATATTTCACCAAGAATTTCATCAACAGTTATTTTTCCAGTAATGTTACTAATTGATCTCATTGTCATGCGTAAATCTTCCGCTGCCAGCACCAAATCTTCCTGCAAAGAAAACATTGATAAATACTCCATCGCCTTTTCAAGTTGCGCCCTATGCCTTGCTCTGGTGATTTGTGGCGATTCTGTGGGGCTTGCAATTTTTTTGGCTATTTCTTCAATTTTATTCATTAATATATCCATATTATGTTCTTTTTTTATGGATATATTAATTATGGGATATTGATCAAATTGTGTATTCAATACTTGATTTAGCATATCAATTTTATTTGCCAGAATAATCGTATTATCATCTATTAAATTAGTGAATTCTTCAATATTTTCTTTTATCGATTCACATTTTGAAGCATCTAATATTATGATCTTAATATCTGAATTTTTTGCAACTCGAAATGCTCGACTTATTCCTTCTTGTTCGATTAAATCTTGTGTGTGCGATCTGATACCAGCTGTATCTTGAAGAATTATGGGAAAACCGCCAATATCCAAATGACCTTCAATCACATCTCTCGTAGTTCCTGCAATATCAGACACAATTGCAATTTCACGCCTCATGAGATAGTTGAGCAAGCTTGATTTCCCAACATTTGGTTTACCTATGATCGCTAGTTTAATGCCATTTCTAAGGCGTTCACCTCTATTACCATCATCTAAATGCACTCTTATTTCATTAATCAATTTTTGCACTAAATCATTTACTAAGCTCACAGTACTTATTGGGATGTCTTCATCTGGAAAATCAATATAGGCTTCTATTAAGCCAATTAATTCAAGCAAATTCTTGCGCCAATTATCATAAATTTTTAAAAGCGATCCACCTAATTGATTTATTGCTTGCTTATGCTGCATTTCTGTTTCTGCATCAATTAAATCAGCTAGCCCTTCTGCAGAAGTTAAATCCATTTTACCATTAAGAAAAGAGCGCCTAGCAAATTCACCAGGTTCAGCTAAGCGTAAATCATCAAACGAAATAAGAATTTCATTCATTAATTTAATCACTGCTAAACTACCATGGGTATAAATTTCAACCGATTCTTCTCCTGTGAAACTAAAGCCTTTTTCAAAAAAAACTACCATAGCTTCATCAATAATAGATTTATTTTTTTTATTATATATTTTTTTATAATAAAGAGTGCGTGGCAATAATTTACTAATATCAATATCAATTAATTGCTGCAAAGCATGGTGAGCACTAGGACCAGATATTCTAAAAACTGATACCCCAGCTTTACCATAAGCTGAACACTGAGCAAAAATAGTATTCATTAAATATACCTAGAAACTATTGAAAGAAAATTATATTTCTTATATTATACTGTTAATTTGTAATTTATACAAAGTCATAATTGGGATAATTAATAAATGAATCAAAATTTACAACATAAAAATTCACTTGCTTTAAGTAAGTTGAATTGCGAAATTAATGATTTTAACTTTGAAATACTTCAGCTGGTTAATGCTGACAGTAAAGGTACTTTGTATACAAATTTTATTAAAAGATTTCTAACTTACATACCTGTTGATTATCGATCTGCCGATAAAATTAAATTATTTGTTGATTTTGCTGCTGAGGCTTTCGATTTTTTTAAATTTAAAAAACTAACACAGCGAAAAATTGAAATATTAACTAGGAATTTTAAAAATAATGATGCAATAACAATTTTTATTACCACAGAAAATAGACCATTTATAATCGATTCAATTAATAGTTTAATCGCTAAACTAGCTTTGCAAACAATTTTTATTTTTCATCCAGTAATTAATTGTACTCGAGATAATGAAGGTAATTTAGTTAATATTTATGAAAAACCTAATAATGATGGTACTGATGAAGTATTAATTTATATCAAGGTTCTCGGTTCATTTGATGATCAAGTAATTGAGAAGTTCAAAAATGAGATTAACAATATAATTGATTTAGTCAATTATACTTATAGTTCATGGCACACTCTTCTTAGTAAAATTATTCTTATTTCCACCGATATTGTACAGCACAAGAATCTTTACGAAGAAAATCATTTAGCAGCTGAAGAAACACTTGATTACTTGAATTGGCTACAAAAAGACAATTTTACTTTTCTTGGTGCAATCGAGTTTGATCTCATAACTGGACAAATTATTCATCAAGAAGGTGTCAAAGAAATTTGGCAGGATAACATTGCTGAGCTTTCCACTATTATTAAATTTTCTAAAAGTGATTATTATTCCGATAAATTGGTAATGCTTGGGAAAATTAATAAATTATCACCAGTTCACAGAAATGCTTTACTAGATTATATACTGATTAAGCAATTAGATCATGATGGTGTTTATAGAAAAGGCACTGTAATTTTAGGACTTTATGGAACTGCAATATATTTTCAGTCGATAAATAATATTCCAATTTTGAGAAATAAAGTAAATTACGTTCTTTTAGAGTCAAATTTCCCAATCAACGGCTACAATGCAAAGAAAATTAAAAATATTATTGAATCATTGCCACGAGACATTTTGATTCAAATAGATGAAAAAGATTTATATTGTATGTGTATTCACATGCTTTCCAGCATGAATAGTCATAAGTTAAAATTATTTATTCAGCAAGATTGGTCAAATTCTTTCATTAACCTAGTTGTGTTTATGCCAAGAGAAAGGCTAACACCTGAGGTATATAATGAAATTAGTCATTATTTAACTGAAAAATTTGGTAATCATATAATTTCTGACAACATCACAGTTGTTGCCCAAGATTTTTCTCATTATTTTGCTACAATATCAATTACAGATGCAAAAATGCTTGAATTTTCGCATAAAGATATGGAGCAAGATTTTATAAAAATGACAACTAATTGGTCAGATGGATTATTACATAAATTAAGTGAAGAACTGGGAGAATATGAAGGTGGTCTTATTCATAAAGAGGTCGAGAGTTCATTTTTAATTGAATATAGGCATAAATTTGATGCAAATACTGCTTTTGAGGATATTAATAATTTAGAAATTGCTACAAAACAAAATTTACCAGTATTTAATTTAATTCACGGCGTTGATAATGAATTTTTTCTAAAAATATATAGTCCAGAAATTAGTTTAACTTTATCTGATACTCTGCCATCGATTGAAAATTTAGGTTTTGTTGCAGTTGATGAGCAAAGTTTTTTAATTATGGAATCAGCTATATTTAAGAAAAGCTGGATATATGAATTCAAATTAGAAAGTCCAATTAAAATTGAAATTCCGTACGAGAGTTTAAAGCGAAATATTGAATATGCTCTGGAGAAAATTTTTGTTGGTGATTTTGCTAGTGACTCTTTAAGTAAACTCATTACTCTTGCGGGTTTTGATTGGCTTAAAGTAAAATTATTAAAATCATTAACTCGATATTTGCATCAAACTGGTTTTTCGTACGGCAAAGGTTATGTTCAACAAGTTCTGGTAAAACATTATCAATTTACTGAAAAATTAATTAATTTATTTGAGTCATTATTTTGCCCTCAGAATTATTCGCAAGAAAATGCGCAAGTTTTAACTAAACAACTAGAAATATATCTTGAGCAAGTCGATAGCAGCACAGAAGATAAAGTTCTAAATAATATGCTTTTAACTGTAAAGGCCATAGTTAGAACAAATTTTTATCAACTCGATAACAAAAACGAAGTTAAAAAATATCTTTCATTTAAATTCTTATCGGCAAAGGTACCTGACTTACTTTTGCCTGTTCCTTATGCTGAAATATTTGTTTACTCAAATGATTTTGAAGGAATATATCTAACGGGTGGTAAGGTGGCAAGGGGAGGCCTGCGCTGGTCTGATCGAGGTGAGGATTACCGCACAGAAGTATTGGGGCTGATGAAAGCTCAGATGACTAAAAATGCAGTAATCGTACCAGTTGGTTCTAAGGGAGCATTTTTTATAAAATTTGATCAGGGTGACCAAGATCGAAATCAATATCTGAAAAATGTGATCGGCTGTTATCAAGATTTCTTGCGTGGTCTTTTAGATGTTACTGATAATATTGTAAATGGTATTGTAATTAGACCTAAAGACGTAGTTATTTATGATGAGGAGGCACCTTATTTGGTAGTTGCTGCCGACAAGGGCACTGCTACATTTTCAGATTATGCCAATCAAATTTCTGCAGAATATAATTTTTGGCTTGGGGATGCTTTTGCTTCTGGAGGTTCTGCTGGCTATGACCATAAAAAAATGGGTATTACAGCAAAAGGGGCTTGGATTTCAGCTCAATCGCATTTCTTGGACATGAACGTTGATATTCAATCACAACCTTTTACAGTTGTTGGCATTGGTGATATGTCGGGTGATGTATTTGGCAATGGCATGTTGATGTCAAAATATATAAAATTGATTGCTGCTTTTAATCATCAACATATTTTTATTGACCCAACTCCTGATTATATTAGAAGCTTCAATGAAAGAGAACGATTATTTAAACTGCCAAGAAGCTCATGGGCTGACTATAATAAGGACCTAATTTCAACTGGTGGTGCTGTTTATGAAAGATCAGCAAAGATAGTAAATATTTCTCCAGAAGTAAAACAATTATTTGAAATTAATAAGGACCAAATAACTCCTGATGAACTGATCAAATATATTTTAAAGGCAAATGTCGACTTGCTTTGGAATGGTGGCATTGGAACTTATATTAAATCATCAAACGAGAATAATATTGATATTGGCGATAAAGCTAATGATAATGTGCGTGTAAATGGTAGTGAAGTTAGAGCAAAAGTTATTTCCGAAGGTGGAAATGTTGGTATGTCTCAATTGGGACGTGTTCAATATGCTCTAAAGGGTGGCGCTTTAAATACAGATTTCATTGATAATTCAGCTGGTGTGGATTGTTCTGATCACGAGGTTAATATTAAAATAGCATTGAATATTGCAGTCGCTAATGGAAAAATCACATTGAATGAACGTAATGATTTACTAAACAAAATGACTGAACAGGTTGAAAAATTAGTGCTCACTGATAATTATAATCAGAATTTAGCACTGACGATTTCAACTCTTTCTCCTTTTATAAACATTGAATCTTTTAGTCAGTTAATAAAAGAGCTTGAAAAGCAGAATCTTTTAAATAGTGAAGTTGAGTTTTTGCCTAATAAATCGGAACTATCACGAAGACTTATCGCGCGCGAAGGGATGACACGTCCTGAACTTGCAATATTATTGTCATATAGCAAAATGTCACTTGACTTTAATTTAACGCAGTCTAATTTAACAGAGGACGAATATTACAAAAATGATTTATTTGAATATTTTCCAGATATGATGCGGGAAAAGTTTAAAGAAGAAATAGAAAATCATCCGCTAAAAAATGAAATAATTAGAACTGTTATTGCTAATAAATTAGTCAATCAATTGAGTGGTCCAGTGATTAGCTCAATATTAATAGAAACAGGTGGGCATGCTTGTGATCTAGCGCGCGCATATGAAGTTGTAACTAATATATTTAACCTGCAAAACTTATGGCAAGAGATTGCTAAGTTAGGCAATTCTGTTCCTACGAATACTAAAGTTGAAATGTTTTCAGATTTAGGCAAAATTATGCGTAGAGGTATTAGTTGGTTTGTAAGAAATTTAAATTCACCAATTAATATTAATCAAACGATTGATGAATATATTAAGCAAACAAAAGACTTAACTAAAATTATCAGTAAATTATTAGTAGGAGATATTAAAACACGGTTTTTCAACCGGATTGAACATTACGTTAATAATGGAGTTGATTTAAAACTGTCAGAAGATATAGCAACTCTTGAAGTTTTAGTATCAACATTTGATATTATTTATGTTGCCAAAAATACTAATACATCCAATAAAGATATCGCTAACTTATATTTTGAATGTGGAAATTTATTAAGTATAGATTGGCTGAGATATTCATGTGAGGCACAAATTAATGACTCATATTGGAATAGATTATCCATTCAGTCGCTAAAAGATGATTTTTATGATAAACAAAGAAGGTTAGTAAGTATTATTGTAAATTCAAATTCTAAAAATATTAATTTAAAATCTTGGCTAGAAGAGCATAAAAATGATGCACATATTTATACTGATTTTATTGAAGAAATAAAAACCCAAGAAATAATGGATTTAAACATGATAATATTAGCGAAAAAAAAACTAGAGCTATTTTTAAGAAAATTAAAGGTGAATGAATGACTTCAATATTAAAAGAGACCAGAGAAAAAAATGGCTATACTATAGAGGAGGTATCAGAAATCTTAAAAATCAGAAAACAATATATTATTAGTTTAGAAGAAGAAAATTTCGATAATCTCCCTGGAGATATATATGTTAAAGGATATTCAAAAATATATTATGAGTTTCTTGGTTTAGAAATGCCAAAGCAGGCTGACATTATCAATAATGGTGTAAAATTAAATGTTGATGTAAAATTAGTTAATTCATTAAAAAAATATATGGTCGCTTTTATTTGTATGTTAATATTAATTGGTGTAAGTATTATATATTATATCCTTGAAAAAGATGATGATTCCAATAACAGTGACTTGGTAAAAAATAGTATTATTTATGATGATGAAAATAACGAAACAACATTTGATCAATCTTATTAAAGAAATTGATGGCAATATTGATGGCTTACTGACTAAAATAAATAATCAGGGAAAGATTATAAATGATCTTAAATCTCAAAACGAAAATTTGAGATTGAATAATCAGAAAACTCTTGATCAGATTAAGGAATATATTAAAGAGCTTGAACAAATTAGAAGTCATTATGTCAATAGTAACAATAACAATCAATAATAAAAATTTTAATCTTTCCTGTTCCGAAGATAGCAAAGAAAGAATTTTAATGCTTGCTGAAAAACTAGATACTGATTTAAGAGAAATGTCTGAGACAAATAAATATGCTTCTTTTGAATTATTAATAGTCATGGAAGCTTTAAAACTCATGGATCTTAAGCAAGCCAATATTCAATTAGCTGGCGGAGAAGCTCTGAATAATATCACTCAGGATTTTGATAAACAATTATCTGCAATATTCAATGAACTTGAAATAGTTTCAAATAAAGTAAAACATATTTAAAAATCACAACAATAATTTTTGTGAGCTTTTTAATTATATAGTAAACTTCAGTTGAGGTTTGTGCAAATTGTTCAAGGAATTGTCATTCTTGCCCAAGGCTAAGAATCTATCATACACGCTACTTTTCTGGATCTTCAGCTTTCGTGGAAGTAACATATGGAATTACGCATAGTTCAACTTAAATTACCATATACCTTTACTTCATTATTTTCTCAGAGATTTTTTAACTTTTTATTCTTTTTAATCCCTTTGTTAAAAAAGGCTTCATACATTCTAGCGCAGAAACTTGATAACAGTTTAATTATTTAAATTTTTATCATTTTGTTCTAAAGGATGAAAATCTTGTAAAACTTTTTTTAAATATCCAACTTGCACTTGAGTATATATTTGCGTGGTGCCAATATCTGAATGACCCAATAGCTCTTGAATTACTCTTAAATCAGCTCCCCCTTCGAGCAAATGACTAGCAAAACTATGTCTTAATATATGAGGTGAAACACGTCCTGGATCTAGATTTGCAGCCAATGTCGCTTTCTTTAATAGTTGACCGAAATTTTGCCGTGTCATATGACCACTGCCTGAATCACTAGAAAAAAAATAAATTTTATTTGTTGATTTTGCATTTGCGCAAAACTTCTCTCTAATTTTTAAATATTTTTCTATCGTTATTTTTGCCTTATCATTAAGAACAACAATTCGCTCCTTTCCTCCTTTTCCTCTAATATTAAATGATTGTCTAATATTTTCTGATTTACTGCCGCTTGTAATGTCGCTAATTTTCAATGACACTAGCTCACTAACTCGCATTCCTGTTGCATATATTAAATGAATCATAGCGCTTAAGCGTATGCCTTCAATTGTTTCATCTTTATTACAGCTTTGCATAAGAGCTTTAATTTCATCTATGCTAAGAATTTTGGGTAATTTAGTTTGGTATTTTGGTAAATCAACAGTGAATACTGGATTGAATAACGTATGATTCTCACTTATCAAAAAATTATAATAATTTTTTATTGTTGAAATTTTTCGATTTATTGAACGAGCATTGATACTATTCGCACTAAGCAATTTGATATAAAGTTCTATATCATAAGAAACTATTTCAAGTTCTTGTTTTTTTATTTGTTTTAAGAAAAAATTAAAATCCTGTAAGTCACGCCTATAACTAATCAAAGTATTTTGCGCAATGCCACGCTCGGCTAAATTCATTTCCAAGAATTGTTCAGAATATAGCATTTGAATATTTTTTATGAAATAGAAGTGGAGGCCAGAGCCGGAATCGAACCGGCGATAGAGGATTTGCAGTCCACGGCATTACCATTTTGCTACCTGGCCAAAAATGTTAAAATATATATTAAAACATAATGATCAATTTTTACTAACATTTGAGGAAAAAAGCAATAAGAATTTATATTTTTTAGTATTCCGTTTTTATATGATAATTTTTTATCAGCTTATTTTTGAGATTCGCCTTAAATGTCTTCCACCCTCAAACTTGGTATTTAAAAATATATTGACCATTTTCAAAGCAATATCATCTTCGCATATTTTACTACCAAGCACTAAAATATTTGCATCATTATGCAACCTTGCTCGCTCTGCCATGAATTCATTAAAACATAATGCTGCTCTGATATCTGAGCTTCGATTTGCGGCAATGGACATGCCGATACCTGTTCCACAAATTAAAATCCCTAAATTAGCTGTTTGTTCAATAAGCACTTCAACAACTTTATTTGCATAATCTGGATAATCTACTTTTTCATCATTATCTGTACCAAGATCCAATATTTTCATTTTTTGATCCTCGAGCATCTTAATAATTTTATATTTAAGCATAACACCTGTGTGATCGCTAGCTATTGCCAGATCATAATTTTGCATAATACACCCTTTTTGATATACAAGTCAGCATATGTTAATATATAATGTGATCAAATACAAACATCATTAAATTAACAAAATAAAATTATATTCATAGACAATGAAAAAACAAAGCTTTTTAATCTTATTATTATTCATAAGTTCCTGCGCAATTACTAAAAAAGTTGCTCCTATTGAATATCATTATGGTGATCAGCAAGTTGCAAAAACACCAGTAACTCCATTTAAGCCAAAGCCTATCATAGACGAAAATGAAGGTGAAATTATTGATAACACTAATGTGGATCATGATATTATCGAAGTTAAACAAACTGAAACCTTAAAAGATATAACTGACGAAAACCAATTAAAAGATGATGATTTTGTTGTATCCCCAAACCAAGCTTCCAATCAAGAAACACCGATTGCAACAATTAAAGAAACAAATACTAAAGAACAATTTATCTACCATGAAGTACAAAATGGCGAAACAATAGAAGATATCGCTCAAAAATATAAAGTTGCCACTCAAGATATTATTACATCCAATGATTTAGTGACACCATATTATCTGGATGAGTTTCAGATTTTAAAAATACCGACCAGTAAACAAAAAACTATCAAGACTACTCCAGTAACTGATGACGATGATGTTAATATATTGAATGAAGAAATTAAACCATTGGTTAAAGAAAGCGCGCCTGTTGTTGAAAAAATAGCAACATCTGAGTTTATTTCCCCACTACAAGGAGAAATAATTGTTAAATTTGGTGAAAAAACTGATCTTGGCACTAATAAAGGCGTTAGTATTGCAGCAAAAGCCGGCACTAAAATTTTATCTAGTACAAACGGTAAAGTTATCTATGCAGATTACGACGCAACTTTTGGTAATTTAGTTATAATAAAACTCGATAATAAAAATATAGTTGTATCTTACGCCCACATGCAAGATATAGTTTTAAAGAAAGGGGCTGTTATTGCTCAAGGAGATGTTGTTGGTTATGTCGGAAGCACTGGCAAAGTGAAACAACCCCAACTTCATTTTGGCATTCGTGAAGGTAAAATCGCTAAAGATCCAATGAATTATATAAAGTTTTAATATATTCATATCTTTGGATTAATAGTAATATCCATCTTGCTCATCTTTTGATAAAATTCAGGATCGATGTTGCCGCCAGTGATTAAAATTAATATATTTTTACCATGAATATTATTGGTCTTAATCATTTCATAGGCTGCAGCTATGCTTATTGCAGCGGATGGCTCACATGGTTGTTTCATAGTTTGAATTAAATATGCAGTCCAAAATAAAATAGACTCCTCTGAAACCAAATGAAATCTATCTAGTTTTTTTAAAGATTCAAGTGTTCGCATTGAAACTGAAAGGGCACGTAGACCATCAGCCACGGTGTTTGGTGAATCTTTAAAACGAAATAAGGAACCAGACTCAAGTGTTTTATATGCATCATTCGCATTTAATGGCTCTACTCCATGAAATTCGGCATTTGGCGATAATAATTCTTTAGCTAAATAGCTGCCCGCAAGTAAGCCCCCACCACCACAAGGAGCAAAGATGTAATCAGGAGAAATATTCATGGTTTGCATTTCTAACAATGCTTCAAAACACATTGTGCCTGCACCAGCGATCGTTAAATCACTATCAGATGGGTGCAAATATGTGAAACCATTTAAACTATCATGTAAAGCCAAGTCTTCTGCCTCTTGCCTAGTATCTACTTCAATAATTTCTGCACCATAATAAGCAGCAATATTTTTCTTGATTAACGAAACATTTTTTGGCAAATACACTCGAGCTGTAATATTCAGCATTTTTGCAGCATACGCCATAGCAAGTCCGTGATTACCAGTGCTATAACCTACAATTTTAGATGGTAAGTTTGCTTTTTCTTGCATTGATAATAAAAAATTTAGTACACCCCGAATTTTAAATGCACCCGTTATCTGCATCGAATCCATTTTGAAATAAATATTATTACTAACCATTTCATTCAACTTTTCCAATTGGATTATTGGTGTTTTATGAATGTATTTAATAATTCTATTGTGAGCTTTTTTCACCATCACAGCAGTTTGTTCTGTTTTATCCATGTTTTTAGTACTATTGGCGATAAGTAAATGATACCATATATTTATTATATCTTGAAAAGATTATCTATAGATACTATATATTCAACAAGCAATATAATACAGAAAAATTTATTAAGGTTTCTATAAGTAATGACACTTGAAAAAAAATCACTGCCTTTATTAATCCTTCGTGATGTTATTATACTTCCTGGAACAATAGCTCCTATATTTATAGGCAGAGAAAAATCACTTAACGCACTGCTTGCTGCTAAAAAAACTGACGATGGGCAACATATATTGCTAACTACTCAAAAAAAACAAGATTTAGAAGAGCCAACTCTTCATGATCTATATACAACTGGAGTTTTAGCAAAAATTATTCAGACCGTAAAATTACCTAATAATAATGCAAAGATTCTGGTTGAAGTTGTTAATAGAGTTAAATTATCAAATATTACTGACACAAATTTATTTGTTGCAGAATATCAGGTGGTAAGCGACAACGAAGTGTCTGACTTGGATAGTCTGAATGAAATTACTGAATCAGTAATAGATTCTTTTAAAGATTATGCAAGAACAAATAAAAAAATTAATCTTGAGATTTTAAATATTCTTAATGAACAAAAAAATCCCAGTTATATAACAAATATAATAGCTTCACATTTAACATCTAAGGTTGAAATCAAGCAAGGGTTACTAGAGCAACGTGATGTAAAAAAACGCGCAGAAATGCTGCTTGATATTATTATTTCAGAAAACACTCAAGCCAATACTGAGCAATTAGTGCAACAACGCGTTAAAAAACAAATTGAAAAAACTCAAAGAGAATTTTACTTAAATGAGCAAATGAAAGCCATTCAGCATGAAATGGATGGTGGTAATGACAAATCGGATTTTTTTGATATAGAGAAAAAAATTAAAAAATTAAAATTATCAAAAGAAGCTAAAGAAAAAGCAGACTCCGAGCTTAAAAAACTTAAGATGATGAATCCAATGTCAGCTGAGTCTTCCGTTGTTAGGAATTATTTAGATACTTTACTTTCTCTTCCTTGGGGAAAAACGGATCAAACGCATATTGAAATTAAAAAAACTGAAGATATTCTTGATCGTGATCATTATGGTTTAAAAAAAGTAAAAGAAAGAATAATTGAATATTTATCAGTCCTCAAGAGATCACGCAAACTACGTGGCCCTATTTTATGCTTAATTGGCCCTCCTGGCGTTGGTAAAACTTCTTTGGTTAAATCAATTGCAGAAGCCATGGGCAGGAAATATAGTAAGTTTGCATTAGGTGGAGTGCGCGATGAAGCAGAAATTAGAGGACATCGAAAAACCTATCTTGGCTCGATGCCTGGTAAAATAATCACTTTAATTAAAAAAGCTAAAGTAGATAATCCAGTTATGCTACTCGATGAAATTGATAAAATGAGTGCTGATTTTAGAGGCGATCCTGCATCAGCGCTTTTAGAGGTTCTTGATCCTGAGCAAAATTCACATTTTACTGATCATTATCTAGAAGTAGAGTATGATCTATCAGACATAGTGTTTATTGCCACTGCTAATTCATACGACTTACCAAGAGCACTACTTGATCGGATGGAAATAATCAACATTAGTGGCTACATTGAAGAAGAAAAACTTGAAATTGCAAAAAATCATCTAATTACTAAGCAATTAAAAGCTCATGGGATGAAACCACATGAGATTTCAATTCCTGATGAGACAATTTTAGATCTAATCAGATATTATACTAAAGAGTCAGGAGTTAGATCTCTTGAACGTGAAATTGGTGCATTATTAAGAAAAGTTCTGACTAGAATTTTAAGGGACAAAACAATAAAAACAATCACAATTAATCCATCTGATCTAGAAGAGTATCTTGGCGTAAAAAAATATCGCTTTGGACTTGCTGAAAAAGAAGATCAAATTGGCGTCACCACTGGTCTTGCTTATACTGAAGTTGGTGGCGAATTATTGAGCATTGAAGCTGCATGTTTTTTAGGAAAGGGCGGCATTAAATCAACTGGTAAACTAGGCGAGGTAATGAAAGAATCTGCAGAAGCAGCATATAGTTGTTTTCTATCGCGGGCTAAAAATTTGGGATTAGAAGAAAAAGATTATAAGGAAATGGATATTCATCTTCACGTTCCAGAAGGAGCAACGCCGAAAGATGGTCCTTCTGCTGGTATTGCAATATTTACTACTATTGCATCTTTGATGTGTAAAAAACCTGTCAATCGAAACGTTGCAATGACTGGTGAAATTACTCTTCGTGGTAAGGTACTGCCTATTGGTGGACTAAAAGAAAAGCTACTTGCTGCAAGACGTGGAGGAATAAAAATTGTATTGATCCCTGAGGATAATGTTAAAGACCTAAAAGATATTCCTGATAACATTAAAGACAAGCTGAAAATTATTCCAGTAGCAACTATTGAGCAAGTTATATCTCATGCATTGGTTGATTTAACTAATAAAAAGTCTGAAGAACAATTTTCATCCTAAATTTGAATTATCTTTAAGATATAAAAAACTCTCCTGATTAATGACTATTATTGATTATTAATCAGGAGATTTTTAAATGAAATACTTTATATTTTAAATATTTCTATTATTAAAAATTATGCTTGATCCTCTATATGTAAATCAGTAATAGCACCAGCAAGATCTACTTGTGCAGTAGTATTAACCTCCTCAACATTAATCTCTCGTGCAACATCCGTAGCAGCAGCTACTTGCTCATTTGGCGTTAACTTAATCATTGGTTTTGCACCAGAATTATCAATTGCAACTGTTGTCTTAGTATTAATTGTTGCTTGAGTATCTGGAGATTTTTCAACCACCTTAGCTAAAGTAGTAACTAATTTACTAATAATATTTGTTAAATGGTGATGATCGTGATCTCTTAATGGTTTTGGTAATTTTAATTCAATTCCTTCTACTTTAGAATCACTATCTGTATTTACTAATCCAGCTGGCGCTACAATTAACCCAGATACAGTATTTTGTAAAATTTGTGTAATTGCAGACAAAGAACTCTCATTTGATGCTATTGCTGCAATTGTTTCTTGCTCAGATGGATTGGTTGTAATTTTTTGAGGATCTTTGTTGAATAATTTATCAACTGCAATTTTTACAAATGGTAGAACTTGCTCTACAATTGGTACAGCTTTTTCAGCAGCCTTTTTTACTGTATCAAAAAATCCGCCTTCTTTGTCTTCATGTTTTTTCTTGTGTTTGTCACCTTTGTCTTGATGTTTAACTTCTTCGTTTTTCTTTCCCATAGTAATTCCAAAATAAAAGTTGATTAAATTAATAAGGAAATAAAACTAAAAAAATATTTTTATGATTAAATTTTTTCATCATTACTTCCTTACTTATTAAATATTATGCTATATATAAATTAATAAATAGTTAATTAAGTAAGTAAGTTTATATTTCTATAAAAAGTTTTTTTCAAGTCTCTTTATAAATGTCAAAAAAATAGATCTTTTTTCAAAACCAAATTAAATCTGTTATAAAAAATAATTTATTCAATTGCGAATTTAAGTGAAATAAGGAAATTTGAGAGGTCTGTTAGAAGAACATTTTATAAGATTAAATCAAGCGAAGAAACTTACCTTTATCAAAATGATAGAAACCATACTTTCAGCATAGAATATAGTCTATGGCACTGATAACAAAATAATTTAAATAATTTGGCGATAGCAAGAGCAATGAAACTAAGGAAGGAATGATCCATTTTATCAAATCTCATGGCAAAATAATTTAAATAATTTGGCGATAGCAAGAGCAATGAAACTAAGGAAGGAATGATCCATTTTATCAAATCTCATGGC
>RXKF01000020.1 GCA_003963235.1 Rickettsiales bacterium | reverse complement strand
ATAATTACTTATACCCTAGGTTTAATCACGCCTCAACCGCTTATTTACTCATTCTCTTTAACATCCTTATCCATTACTCGGGTTAAATAGCCTAAAATCATGTCGCTTACCATTTGTAAAAGCAGTACATATTACTTGCTTCGTCTTCTTATCTACAACAAATTGGGTTTTTAATCTATGCCTTCTCTTTTTTCCTGAATAAAATTGTCTTTGTTTATTATTGCGCCTCTTAATCCATTTCTTATTCTTTACTCTTTTTTTGGCCGTTCTATAGGTGTTTCCGTCGCATCTATTAATACAACTTCATATTCCATATCGCTCTTAAGTAACGCTTTGCTACCAAGTAAAGCAAAATCTGGATGTTTGATGAGTGTATCTTCAATCCACTTAATTCCTTTATAGCTTGAACTTTCGCTTATTCCATAGCTTTGACTAACATGAAAATATGTACGGTATTATCTGATATATTCCAACGCCATTAATAGCTGATTTTCTATGCTCAGCTTGTTTTTTCTACCTCCTTTCGTTTTTTCTTTTTATCCGCATCTTCTAATATTTTTATCATCTTATCAAACGTACTACGCTTAACTCCTGTTAATCTTCTGAATTGATCAGATGATAAACTCTTTACTTGATCATATTTCAATTACAAAACCATATCATTTCTTTCTCATAAATTCATTATACACATTTATTTTAGTTTCGAAAGAAGTCTAATGGATAAATTAGAAAAAATCAGGCGTTGGATGGCTCCAACGCCTGATTTGATCTTATATTTTTCAATATTTTCTAATTTTATCTTCTTATGTACCCAAAGTTGGGATAAGGGTAATATAGTAATTGATATGAATTATTTCATGTCAACAATCTCTTAAAATAGCTGAAAATTTTTGTTTCATTCCAGCAATTATTTTTTGATTTATTATTGCAATGTCAGCATCAGTTAATGTTCTGTCTTGATCTTGAATATTAACAGATAAAGCAATTGATTTTTTCCCTTGTTCAATTTTATCACCACTATAAATATCAAATAAATTAACTGACTTAATCAATTTTTTATCAGTATTTTTAACCAAGTTGAGTAAATCCATGGCAGGTACATCAATATCTATAATAAATGCATAATCTCTAGTAACCATTTGATAGTTAGATATTGCATACTCAGGTCGTTTACCAAATTTCTCAGATGAGTAGGGAATATTATTAATATTAAGTTCAAAGGCCATAACATCAACATCAATTTCATATTTCTTTAAAATTAATGGATGCACTTGACCAAAATATCCTATAATATTTTTCCCAAGTGAAATAGTTGCTGATCTAGTTGGATGGAAATAATCAGGTGCATTATTGATTATCTGACATTTGTTTAAATCTAGTTTCGCAGACTCAAGAATCGCTGCTATATCTGCTTTAATATCAAATACATCAAATTGACGATCCTCTTTGTGACTGTTCTTTTCAGCAATTCGACCCACTCTTACGCCACATAAATTGTTTATTACATTGTCACTAGTATCTTTAAATATAGGACCTAGCTCAAAAAAGGATAAATTTTGAAACGAACGATTTAAATTATTACAACAAATTTGCAGTAAATTGGGTAAAATGCTTGGACGCATGTAATCTAAATCAGAGCTAATAGGATTTTGTAATATCAATTCATCTTTTAAGCTAGTAAATAATTCAGCTTTTTTACTATCCATAAAGGACCATGTTACAACTTCAGTATAGCCCTTTATAGCGCATTGACGTTTAAAATCAGATATTCTTTTATGACCCACAGGAATTATGCGAGCAATCTCCATTTCTGGTAGAATATCTTGCGGAATATTATTATAGCCATGAATTCTGACTATTTCTTCAACAATATCTTCTTTAATGGAAACATCATAACGCCAGCTCGGAATCGTAATATTTATTGATTGAGTATTATCTTCACAGATAAAACCAAGTTTCTTCAAAATATGAGTGACTTGGCAGCTGTCAAGCATCATATTTGTTCTGGAATGAAGAAAATATAAAGGAAAATCAATTTTTCTAATGGGAAGTTTATTGATTCCTGTTGATAAAGTTTTTGAAGCCTCACCACCACAAATCTCCATAATCATATTAGTTGCTATATCTAAAGCTTTAAGAGTAAATTCTCTATCAACATTTCGCTCAAACCTATATCTTGAATCCGTATCAATTCGTAAGTCCCTGCCTGTTTTTGTGATAGATTTTGGGCAAAATACTGCTGCTTCTAAGATAATATTTTTAGTGCTCAAACTACATGCGCTATCAGCACTACCAATGATTCCAGCTATACATTGGATAGAATTTGTATCTTTAATAACAAGATCACCATTCTGTAATTCGTATTCCTTGTCATTAAGAGCATTGATTTTATCATTATTGCTAAGCTTTTCAATGCTTAGACCATTCGCTATTTTATCTGCATCATAAGCATGCATAGGCTGACCAAAACTATAAGAAATATAATTAGTGACATCAACAACAGGTGATATAGAACCAATTCCTATATTTTTAAGTAAGTCTTGAAGCCATTTTGGTGAAGGAATATTGTTTAAGCTTTTAATTTCTCTAATAGAAAAAAATGGACAAGCATCAGAATCTCCAACAGTCAATTGATAATTGGTATCAAAATTCTCCTTAATAATAGGAATATCAAGTTTTTTTAAAACTCCAATACCATATGCAGCTAAGTCTCTAGCAATGCCATATACTCCAAGTGCATCTGCTCTATTTGGTGTAATATTTATATCAATCACAGGATCATTTGCTCCAATATAGGAAGCTATATTATCACCAATTTGAGCATCTGAATCTAGCTCAATGATGCCATCTGATTTTTCATTCAAGCCAAGTTCTTCAGCAGAACAAAGCATTCCCATACTTGCAATTCCACGAATGGTTGACTCTTTAATTTTAAAATCACTATTTGGTATTACAGCGCCAATTTTAGCTAAAGCAACTTTAATTCCAGCTCGTGCATTATGTCCTCCGCAAACAATTTGTAAAACTTTATCTGCAGTTTGAACGTGGCAAATTTGTAATTTATCGGCTTGAGGATGCTTTTCAGTTGATGTAATATAGGCTACTTCGAAATTAGCTAAAGATTGTGATTTATCTTCGATGGATTCAACTTCTAAACCAATCATTGTTAATGAATTAGCTATTGTTTCAAGTGTAGCATCAGTTTCTAAAAAATGTTTTAGCCATGATAATGTAAATCTCATCTAGTCAACCCTCCTGCAAATGTTGGAATATCGAGTGCTTGAAAATTATAATGATTCAACCAACGAATATCACCTTCAAACATTTGGCGCAAGTCTTTTATATCATATTTAAGCATTGCAAAACGCTCAACACCGAAGCCAAAAGCAAAACCTTGATATTCATTATGATCAATTCCAACATTTTTTAGAACATTAGGATGCACCATGCCACAGCCAAGAACCTCAAGCCATTTATCTCCCTTATTCATTTTTATATCAACTTCAGCAGATGGTTCAGTAAATGGAAAAAAACTTGGTCTGAATTGCACTTCAATATTTGGTTGCTCAAAGAATGTATGAATAAAATCAATAATAATATATTTTAAATGACCCATGTGAATATTTTTATCAATAACCATTCCTTCGATTTGATGAAACATTGGCGTATGTGTTTGATCATAATCAGAGCGATAAGTTCGCCCTGGAGCTATAAAGCGGTAAGGCGGCTTTTGATTTTGCATAGTTCGGATTTGTATTGGCGAAGTATGCGTGCGCAATAATTTTGTACTGTCATCTGTTTTTTTGAGGTAAAAAGTATCATGCATTTGACGCGCTGGATGATTTTCATCAATGTTAAGCGCTGTAAAATTATACCAATCATCCTCAATACTTGGTCCATCCTTTATATCAAAACCATATTTAGAAAAAACCTGAATCATCTCTTCCATACATTGAGTAATCGGGTGAATGCTGCCGACAGTTTTTGGTCTTGCTGGAATTGTCATATCTATCTTTTCAAGCTCAAATCTGCTTTTGAGTTCAATCTGCTCAACAACATTAGTTTGCTTATTGATAAAATCTTGAACTTTAGTTTTAATTATATTAATTTCCTGACCACGAGTTTTTTTAACATCGGGTGATGCAGCGCCAAGCTTACTCATTTCTTGATTAATCAAGCTAGATTTACCAAAAAATTCAACTTTAATATCTTGCAACTGACGCATTGTGTTTGCAGATTCAATTTTTGCAATAGCGTCCTTTAATATTTCTTCCAGCATATATTTATATTTAAGGGATTTAATGATTGGTAGAATAATAGATTATATCAATAATTACAAGTTCGTTATTTAGGCATTTACTATAACACTATACTCATTCAGCATTATCTTTATGAAATCGATTTAATACAATTTTTTTATCTTAGATATTGAACTATTCAATGTCTAAGATAAAAGGAACATGATCAGATGGCCTTTCCCACTCACGAGCCTCAGCTAGACTTAATATATTTTTTAATATAGGCGTCAGGGGTTTGCTAACCCAGATATGATCAAGACGTCTTCCTCGATTTGTTTTTTTCCAATCTTTATTTCTATAGCTCCACCATGTATAAAGTTTTTGATCAAGACTGATAAAATGTCGAGCAGTATCAATAAAATCAAAGGATTGTTGTAAATCCAGAAGTGCTTTGCGTTCAACTGGTGTATGACTAACAACTCTTTTTAATTGCTTAGATGACCAAACGTCATGTTCATGCGGTGCAATATTAAGATCGCCAACCAAAATAATTTTATCATTTTTGGTTCTGTTGGCAGCAAACCATTCCTGCATTAATTTAAGATAAGAAAGCTTGTGTTTAAATTTTGGATTAATTTCAACATCTGGCTCATCGCCTCCTGCTGGTACATAAAAATTATGAATCTCAAAATCTTTAATTTTAGCACAAATATGGCGTTTATTATCATTATAGAAATCAAGTGAGAAACTATCTGTAATCTCTATTTTTGAAATTATAGTAACTCCATTATATGATTTCTCTCCTGCATAAATAATATAATCAAATCCTAAATCTTTAATTACTTGAAATGGAAAAGATATATCTTCAGTTTTAGTCTCTTGCAGACAAATAATATCTGGATGATATTGCTGACAAAATTTTGCTAACAAATCAATTCTAAGACGTACTGAATTTATATTCCAAGTTACTATTCGCATGTTTTATAATAAATTATTTATAATATTTTTAGCTAAGCGTAATAACTTTGCTTCTGGTGATAGATTTTTAGCTGCCCATTTTTTAATCCATGGCTCTGCTAATTGCCACATATTAATATTTGGGTCTAGGCTCTGACCAATTCCTTCTACCATTACCATCGTTTTTTGTAATAATAATAGTTGTGGTTGCATTTCCATACCATATTCTTCAGTTACTTTAAATAATTGACCAAGTAAATTGCCAATTGAAATATCATTAATTGCGAGACCAATAATTGGTTCGGCAATTGCTCTGCAACTTTGAGCGAAATAATCAAGATTTGTATTTTGTGGAATATAATTAACACGCTTGTGAATATGAGCAACTCGTATGTAGTCTCTGTTTAAAAAAGCATGCAAAATTTCAGCAATAGCTAATCTATCGCTTTCTGGCAAAATACCAACAATACCATAATCAATTAAAGAAACTTGTCCATTTGGGCGAATAATAATATTACCTGGATGTAAATCAGCATGAAAAAAACCATCTCGGTAAGCTTGATTAAAAAATATTACAGCAATGTTGGCGGCGATATTTTTAGGTTTAATGCCTAAATTACTGATTGAACAATGATCGTAAATTGATACGCCATCAATCCATTGAGTTATGAGTATGTCTTGAGCTGTATATTGCCAGTATATTTTTGGTACACAGAGCATATCATCATCAACAAAATTGTCATATATGCGAGACGCGGATGCAGCTTCAATTCTAAAATTTAGCTCCATCTGCATGGTTTGCCTAAATACAAAAATAATTTCTGTGGGTTTTAATCTTTTTATTTTTGGTAAGAATTTTGGTATGATGTGAGCACAATATTCCAAAAAATGAATATCTTTTTCATATTTTGGAATAATATCTGGTCGAAGCACTTTGACTGCTACCATTTCGCCAGATCTTAATTTTGCTTTATGCACTTGTGCAATTGAAGCAGCAGCAATTGGCCGCTCATCAAATTCAATGAATATCTCATTTATTTTCTGATTAAATCTTGCTTCTATCTTGTCCTTGACCACACTAAAATCAAATGGCGGCAATTTATCTTGCAGAATTTGTAAACTTTTTGCCACTTGAATACCAACTAAATCAGGGCGGGTTGACAATGATTGTCCAAATTTAATATATATAGGACCAAGATTTTGAAATAATTCAGCAAGTCTCATTCCAAAACTTATATCTGTTTTAGTGAATAAATTTTTGGGATAAAAAATAGCTTCACCAATAATTCCAATTATTCTAAACCTCGTGGGAGTAATGAACTGCTCATTCTCTGTGAGTATTCTGTATTTACTAATAATATAAAAAAATTTGAGAAAATTTTTGGTATGCGTAATAAATTTAAACATTATTTATATTATTTAAAACCGTAATGAATAGCGGCAATACCAAAGGATAGATTTTTATAATTAACATCAGTAAAGCCTTCTTTTATGATCATATTTTTAAAAGTTTCTTGATCAGGAAATAGGCTGATGCTTTCAGCTAGATATTTATAAGCATCTTTATTTTTAGCAATACAATTTCCAATTGCTGGAATGAAGTTGAATGAATAAAATTCATAAATTGGTTTCATAATTTCATTTTGAATTCTTGAGAATTCAAGGCACAAAAACTTACCAGTAGGTTTTAGCACGCGATATGCTTCCTTGATGACTTGTTCAATATTTAAAACATTTCTGATGCCAAACGCGATTGTATAATAATCAAAAACATTATCAGGAAATGGTAATTTTTCTGCATCACCTACGACTAAATCAAATTTTCGAATTATATTTTTATCAATTGCTTTTTCTTGGCAAACTTTAAGCATGTCTTTGTTAATATCACAGACCACTATATGGGGTCTACGATTTTGTTTTTTAGCCTTTTCCTTAATACGAAATGATATATCACCTGTGCCACCTGCGACATCAAGAATTTTTGAGTCTAGATTTGGAATCATGCTGCAAAATTCATCTTTCCATAAACGATGAACCCCAAAGCTCATTAAATCATTCATTAAATCATATTTATCTGCAACATTTGAGAACAGAGCATCAACTAATGTTCTTTTTTGTTTAGAAGAAACTCTCTCAAATCCAAAATTTTTTTCATCCTGTTCATTCATGAATTTAACTTATATAATATTTAGAATAAATTTAAAATTATCACTTTTAAAAAATTATATCAACGAATTAGCTAAAAATATGCCAGAATTAGCAGAAGTAGAAACATTAAAGCTCTATCTTTATAAAAGTATTATTGGTGAGAAGATAGTTTTATATAAGAAATTCCGAAATAATTTAAGATATAAACTAGATGAAAATCTAGCAAATATAACTGGATCAACTATCTTAGATATAAAAAGACGTGCAAAATATATCAACATATTCCTGAGTAATAAAAATATATTGACTTATCATTTAGGTATGAGTGGAAGAATTACGCTTCAACCTGATTTTTATCAAAAGCAAAAACATGATCATGTCATTTTATATTTTGAATCTGGCAAACAGCTGGTATTTAATGATGCTAGGCGCTTTGGCATGGTTTATATTTGTAATGAACAAGAGCAATATCAGCAAAAATATTTTGCCAAAATGGGGATGGAGCCATTAACTGATGAATTTAATAAAAATTATCTTAAAGAAAAAATTTGTAATAAAAATTCAGCCATAAAACTTGCCTTAATGGCTAATGAAATTGTTGTTGGAGTTGGTAATATTTACTCAGCAGAGAGTCTGTTTATGGCCAAAATAAATCCATTCAGAGCAGCAAATACACTAACGAATGAAGAAATAGAATTGCTAGTTAATTGCGTCAAGCAAGTTTTGTTAAAAGCTATAGAAAGTGGCGGTACTACACTTCGTGATTTTGTTAGTGGCGATAGCAAACCTGGATATTTTGCTCAAAAATTAAATGTATATGGAAGGCATAACATGCCATGTATAGTTTGCTCTGAACCAGTGCAAAAAATTAAGCAGGCGGGCAGGTCAACTTTTTTTTGCGATGTTTGTCAAAAATAATTTGTCATAGATTTATTTACTTAATAATACTAAAATATCTTTATTATAAAAATAGTTTAGTATATGAGCTTGAAAATTGTCACTTGGAATGTTAATTCCATTAAAATGAGGCTTAATCATTTATGTGAACTGATATCTGAATATGATCCTGATATTATTTGTCTTCAAGAATTGAAGTGTGAGACTGATAAATTTCCATATGAGGAACTCTCTCATCTACCATATAATTTCTATATCCATGGTCAAAAAAGCTATAATGGCGTCAGTATTTTATCTAAAATTCCAGCAGATGAAATTAAAACTGAATTTGAAGATAACCCATTGCCAGAACATGCAAGATTTATTGAAGGTTCATTTGCAACTTCCATAGGTTATATTCGTGTGATCTCGCTCTATGCCCCCAATGGGGCGGAAGTTGGTAGCGACAAGTTCGAAACAAAACTTACTTTTTATGATGCATTTAATGAATATGTGCAGTCAATTGCATCCTTTGAAGAAAAGCTCTTTATTGGTTCTGACTATAATATAGCACCTTTTGACGTTGATGTATATGACACGGTTAAATTAAAAGATGCGCTATGTTGCACTATGATTGAAAAAGAAAAAATTAGAACTCTATTAAATTCAGGCTTTGTCGATAATTATCGTATTTTGCATCCAAATAAAAATGAATTCACATGGTGGGACTATCGCGCCGGTTCTTTTGAGCAAAATAAAGGTATGCGCATTGATTCAATTATCTCAACTAGTAATGCGCTACAGAATTTGTCAGAATGTATTATCGATTATAAAACAAGAGAGAAGATAAAAGCTTCTGATCATGCCCCAGTCATTGCTATTTATAAAAACTAATCAGCATTTTATAGTCATAATGATTAAATTTCCTCAAAGGGGTATTTTAGAACAATTGACTTTATACGCTAAACAGAGTATTTTTTTGAGATAGAAAAATTATAAAATAAATATCCTAATATGAGCAACAAAAGCAATAAACCACAATATCCGTTAATGCCTAAAGCAACAGCAGTATGGCTGGTTGAAAACACTGGTCTAACTTTTAAGCAAATCGCTGATTTTTGTGGTATCCATGAGTTAGAAGTAAAAGGAATTGCTGATGGAGAAGTTGGCGCAGGTATAATGAGTGTTGATCCAGTAAATTCAGGGCAGCTTGATAAAGATGAAATAAGCAGGTGTGTAGAAAATCCAAAACTTGCCCTTAAATTAAAAGTGAGTTCATCTTATAGTGCACCAAATAAAAAAGGTGCAAAATATACACCAATAGCAATGCGCCAAGATAAACCAGATGCTATTTATTGGTTAATAAAAAATTTTCCTACAATTAAAGATTCGGATATTATAAAGCTGATTGGAACTACTAAAACAACTGTTGCAGCTATTAAAGATCGTACCCATTGGAATATGGCAAATATTCGCCAACGTGATCCTGTTTTACTAGGCATATGTAGTCAAGTTGACCTAGATCGCGTAACGTCTAAGTTAAATCTTGAAGCAGACCCAGCAGATGAATAAGAGCGTAATTATATATGTCATCTCCACGAAGTGGAGATCCAGAAAATTAGCGCGTATGATAGATCCCAGACTTCTTGGGGATGACAACGCCTTGAACAATTTGTACAAACCTCAACTTTTTTTACTATGGCACTGATAACAAAATAATTTAAATGAATAATAAAAGGAGGTATAAGTAGTAAAGAAAGGCAATGAAAA
>RXKF01000083.1:24548-37667 GCA_003963235.1 Rickettsiales bacterium | reverse complement strand
AAATAGAAACTAATATTAAGAAGATAAAAATAGAAAATATAGGAAAAATATATATTATAAAATGAAATAAATATAAGATTAAATCAGACGCTGGAGTGCTCCAAGCCTGATTTTTTCTAATTTATTCAGTAATGGATAAGCAAAGCTTATCCATTACTGGGGTTTTGTACATAACTCAGGTTAATTACGGTATAATTCACTTGACCTGTAATAATCAACTAAATGACTGAAACAGACTTTGATAATTCCAGCAGCTGGAAGGGCAAAAAATATTCCAGCAATACCAAATAAATTTGCAGCTGCAAATAGTGAGAACATAATCCATAAGGGATGTAGACCAATTTTATTGCCAATAATTTTAGGTGTTAATATATAACTCTCAATTATATGACCAATAACAAAGAGAATGATAACATAAACAAGCTCACTGTGAGCGCCAAAAGAGAAATAACAACTTGTTAATACAAGGAGAAATGATATTAAAGTGCCAATGAAAGGAATGATGATCAAAAACCCAGAAAATATCCCGAGCAGCAAGGCAAGGTCTATGCCAATAATACTTAATCCCATGGCATAATAACATGTCAAAATCATGCAAATATTAAGCGGACCACGTATATAAGCAGAAAGCAGTTCGTGAACTGAGTACACAATTTCTCTGGTTTTACTTTTGCCTTTTACGGGAAGTAAATATTCAATACTTTTGACCATTTTCGGCCAATCCCTTAAGAAATAAAATAGGATAATTGGAACTAATGCGATGATGGTGAAAAAATTGATTGTGGCCAGTGTATAGTGCCAAATATGATTTGCAAAAGAACTAAATAATGCAAGAATATTATTGACTACACTTTGAGCAGAGTCTGAAATTTTAGTTGCAATTTCTGGATCTATACTATGAAGTTGATTAGACCATGAATCTATAATTTTATCCATACTTTGATTATATTGAGGTATTTTATGAATCAATAACGAAAATTGATCATATATAATTGGCGCAACTATAACTATGATTATAATAAATCCACTCAGAAATAAGCTAAATACTCCAATCGTTGCTTTGCTTCTTGAGGATGTAAATTTTTTACTATAGGCGTTGATTGCAGGTTGTAATATGTAAGCAATAATAAAAGATATGATAAATGGCGCTAAAATATCTGATACAAGATAAACAATAATGCATATTGAAAATAGCACTATTCCCCAAGAAAAAATTTTATTCATAACTAATGCTTTATATTTTGTTTAAAAATTACAAACTGATTATAAAATAAGTTATCAATTTTTCCTAAAATAGGCTAGAAAAATAATAAAAGTAAGATAAATTATCTCGCTTTTGTTTTCGCTTTTCCGTTAGAACTAACTGTGTTTTTAATTATTAGGAGCGCTAGTTATTTCTTCTAGATTGTAATGTGGAGGGACTTCTAATGGCTTATTACGTGTTACTTGATATTCATCTGGAATTGTCTCGATTAATCCCAGTGTTTTTTTTGTTTTATTGCTACAGCTGACGGTTAGTAATAAAGCTGATATAATTATAAGAATATTTTTCATAATTTTTATTTATTTAAGTAAGAATGATTATTTTAGAACAATATTTGTTAGTCATTACATATATCTATTATATCTATTTATAAAATTCATCAAGTTTTTTTTTAACATATCGCATTAGATGGTACAAAATAATTACTGGATATACCAAGCAGACTAAGAGAATTAGACCACTTGTTTGCATTATCTTTTGAAAATATTAAATCAAGGTTAGAGTATGTTATGATCCATAAGTTGTTTTCGAGCTCAAGCTCTAATTCTCCTTTGCTCCAGCCAGTATATCCTATAGTAAATATACTATTTTTGGGCCCTTTTTCATTTACAATGTCTTTTAATATTTCAACATTGGAGCTAACTGCAAGCTCTCCTTCATCTGGATGAAATAATAAATTTTTATTATAATCAGAAGTGTGCAAGAAAAATCCTCGTTCAACCTCGACAGGTCCACCAATATAGATATCAAGATTAAGATTTTGAATGTCTATGCCTTTAATTTTACCAAATACATTTTTAGCAGGTGTATTATTTATAAGTCTGTTAATAATCAGGCCAATTGAGCCTTCTTCTGTATGTTTTATTACATAAATTAAAGATTTGTGAAATACGTTGCCTGCCATAGCAAATGGACTTGCTATGAGAATTTTACCAGTTAAATTTGAAAAATTTTGATCCTTCATCAAATTACTTACCTTTAATTATATAATTATATCAATATATAATTATAATAAAATAATATTTCAAGATACAATCCATTACTGGGATTAACCTATGAAGAAATTTTGTTTTAGATTTACCAATTTCGATATATAAATATTTATTCTTGGTATATCTAAATATAGGGTCTTAAAAAACCAGAAGGTTTAACATTGCCAATTATTATTTCATTTTGAGATTTGAAAAAAGTGATCAAAGAAGTGTAGTGATTTTTTAGAAATAATATGATATAATGCTAAATTATTTTAAATATTGAATTTTATATAACTTTAGGCATGAAGATAAAAATAGATAACATAGAGCTACAAAGTCCAGTAATACTAGCTCCCATGTCTGGAGTGACAGATCTCCCTTATCGAAAACTGGTTAAAAAGTTTGGCGCTGGTTTAGTAGTCTCCGAGATGGTAGCAAGTCGAGCCATGATTGCTAACTCACATCAATCTTTACAAAAAAGTGCAATTGATCATGACGAATCAGATGCAACAAAAGCGTGTGTTCAGCTAGCTGGATGCGAGCCTGATATAATTGCAAGATCGGCTAAGATGAATGAAGATATGGGAGCAAAAATTATAGATTTAAACTATGGCTGTCCCGCAAAAAAAGTAGTTGGTGGATTTGCTGGCTCTGCCTTAATGAGAGATATCAAACTTGCAACGGCTATTTTAAAAGAAACAGTTAAAGCGGTCAAAATTCCAGTTACTTTAAAGATGAGGATGGGTTGGGATGATGACACTAAAAATGCTCCTGAAATTGCTAAAATTGCTGAAGATGTTGGCATAAAAATGATTACAGTGCATGGCAGAACTAGATGCCAATTTTATACGGGTAAAGCAGATTGGCAATTTATCTCTACTGTTAAAGCGGTAGTTAAAATACCAGTAATTGCTAACGGTGATATTGTCTGTAATGATAGTGCTGTGGCGGCACTAGCTCAGTCTAAAGCTGATGGAATAATGATTGGACGTGGTTGCTATGGCAAACCATGGTTAATCTCTCAAATTGCTCATTTTTTAAAAACAGGTGAGAAGTTAAGCGCACCACCACTTGAGGAGCAATTAAAAATTATATTGAATCATTTTGATGAAATGGTTGAACATTATGATGGTGACACTGGTGTAAAAATTGCGAGAAAACATCTAGGATGGTATAGTAATGGTTTACCAAACTCTGGAGAGTTTCGTGCTAAAATTAACCAGTTGGTTGATGTAGATGAAGTTAAAAATAAAGTAAGAGAATTTTACGAATCATTAATTTAAAAACTTATTTAATATGAATACAAAATATGATTCCCTATCGGGAGCAGTTGAAACTTGTTTGGATAAATTCTTTAATATGCATGATGGAGATAATCCAGAATCGGGCTTATATGATAGAATAATTAATGAAGTAGAAAAAATTTTAATTGTAAAAACTTTAGCTTATTCTGATAATGTGCAAGTTCAAGCTGCCAAAATCTTGGGAATAAATAGAAACACTTTAAGAAAAAAAATGAAAGAATTTAAGATTGATTAAAATGTAATGCAAAAGCAGCTGCAAAAATATATATTTTATATAATTACTGCAATAACTTTTATTGCTTTATGTTCAAACTTATTTTCATTAACTAAACAACTTTTTTCAAATACTAATTCAGATATAATTTTAAAATATATTCTTGTTAATCTAGGTCTAATATTAATTTTATGTATTTTATTTGTTATCGATAAATTATCAAATAATTTCACTTTTTTTGCGCGAAATACTCGCAGAATTTCTCATTTAAAGAAAAGAATAATAATCGCATTTAGTATAGGTGCAGCGCTTCCAACAATTATGGTTGCATTATTTTCTACATATTTTTTTAATTATGGAATTGAGGCTTGGTTTGATAAAAAGATTTCAAAAGTTTTAGATCAATCGGTTAGAGTTGGTGAATCATATATTAATGAACATATTATACAGCTAAAAGAAACGGCAATTTCAGTCGGAGAAGATATAAGCTCAATGTATTATGAACTAATTCATAATCCAGAATTATTTGCAAAAGTGATTAATGCACAAGCAGAGCTCCGCTCACTTGATGAAGCAATGGTGTTTCAAAAAAATTCTAATACTATTCTTGCTCAAACTTCTTTTAGTTTCTCGTTGGCATTCATGACTATTCCTGCTTATTTATTTGAAAAAGCGGATAGGGGGGAAAAGGTTTATATTCAATCTGATCCAGCTAAAATCAGGATATTGATTAAAATTAAAGATTATGAAGATACTTATTTATTAATCGGCAGGTTAGTTGATACAAAAATATTAGATCATATTAGTAAGACTAACGGAGCAGCTCAGGAATATAATATTATCAAACATCAAATCATCTCAATGCAGATAAAATTTACTATGGTTTTTGTACTTCTGAGTATGATATTACTGATGACGGCAATCATTTGGGGTAAAAGATTTGCTGAAAAAATTGTAAAACCTATTAGAGAATTAGTTGTTGCAGCTGAGAAAGTAAAAAATGGTGATTTTTCTGTTCAGGTTCCTTTAGATAATTTAAAAAAAGATGAAATTAAGGTTTTATCAACTGCTTTTAATCGAATGGTTAGTCAAATTGATTGCCAACAGAAAGAATTAATTGTAGCACAAAGAGCATTAGCTTGGTCAGACGTGGCACGAAGAGTGGCTCATGAGATTAAAAACCCTTTAACTCCAATTCAGTTGTCAGCCGATAGATTACTCAAAAAATTTAAAGATCAGGTATCTGATCCAGAATCTTTTGCTAAATATATTAATAATATACTAAGAAATTCTGATGACATTAGAAAAATTGTTTCTGAATTCGTAGAGTTTGCGCGCTTGCCAACGCCAATTTTTTCTAAATGTGAAATATACTCACTAATAAACGACCTAATAGAAGCTAGGAAACTAATTAATAATAACATTAAATATAGCTTCATCTCAAATATCAAAGAATATATTTTGTTTTGTGATGTTTCGCAAATAAATCGAGTCATGGTAAATTTGTTGCTTAATGCAGAACAAGCATTTGACGATGGAAAACAAGATAAAGAGATTAAAGTGACCATGCAAGTTAATGAACAATCTATGGAAATTTCAGTTGAAGATAATGGATGTGGCTTTAGTGAAGAGATGCTACATCTGGCTAAAAAAGCATATGTTACAACAAAATTAAATGGTATGGGCTTGGGGCTTTCTATAGTTGAAAAAATTGTTACAGATCATTATGGACAATTGATAATTTCAAACAATAAAGATGTAGGTGCTAAAGTATCATTAATGATAAATGTGGATTTCTTAAAAAACAAGTTAAAATAATGATGTATTTAAATTAATTATTAATGTTATTGTAAATAAATCAGCAATTTTGTTGTATATTTGCTATAAAAATAGTTGATTTATGTTTTTGTAAAGTATAACTTTTATATGAGTACTTCGTGAATTTTAAGTTAATTAAAAATATTTGAATTTATCATTGTTTTTTATTCTTAAAGAAGTGAAAAGAAAACGATTTATTATTTTATTACAAAAAATTTAAAGAGCTAAAAATTATGGCAGATATATTGGTTGTTGATGATGAGCAAGATATTAGAGATCTAATATGTGATATATTAAAAGATGAGGGTTTTACAAGTCGGGCAGCAGCAAACAGCGCTCAGGTATTTAAATTGATCGCTGAAAAAGTCCCGAGTGCAATAATTCTTGATATTTGGCTTCAGGATAGTGACCTAGATGGTTTAGGTATTTTAGAATTGGTTAAAAAACAACACCCAATGACACCTGTTATTGTTATTAGTGGTCATGGCACTATTGAAACTGCAGTAAGTGCGATTAAAATGGGAGCATATGATTATTTGGAAAAACCATTTACTCATGACAAACTGATGATCATCCTCAAGCGCGCCTGTGAGTCTGCTAAATTAAAGAAAGAAAATTTAGAATTAAAATCTAAAGTTATAGATAAAACAGAATTTGTTGGCTCAGCTGGATTAATTGTTAAATTAAAATCTGAAATTGAAAAAGTCGCTCCTACTTCAGGAAGAGTAATGATTCACGGTGCAATAGGCAGTGGCAAAGAATTAACCGCTAGATTAATACATAAAAAATCAAGAAGAGCTAATGGCCCTTTTGTAGTGTTTAATACAACTACTATACACCCTATGAAAATTCAACAAGAACTTTTTGGGGAAGATGAAAAGCAAGAAAAGAATATTTTATTTGATAAAAGAATTAGTATTCTTGAAGCTGCAAATAATGGCACATTATATATAGATGATGTTGGTGAAATGCCTATATCTGCTCAAAATAGATTGTTAAAATTTTTAAAAGATCAAATCATAGTTAGAGGCACCAAGACCATAAAATTAGATGTAAGGATAATTACTTCTACTATCAAGGATCTTCAAGTTGAAACGGTTCAGAATAAATTTAGACAAGATTTATATTATAGACTAAATGTTGTGCCATTAGTTGTGCCGTTATTATCAGAAAGAAAGGAAGACATACCTTTATTAGTAAAGTATTTTATAAAACAGTTATCTAAATTTTCAGGTCTAAAAGAAAGAGAATTTTCTGATGAAGCTATTGCAGCACTACAGGCATATAATTGGCCTGGTAATGTGCGTCAACTTAGAAATGTTGTAGAATGGACATTGATAATGAATCCACCGCTTGCAAATAGTAGTGACAAAATTAAATCAGATATGTTGCCTCAAGATGTTATTAATAATAGTGTGAACATATCAAAACCAGACACTAATTTGGATATGATGTCTATGCCACTTCGTGAGGCTAGAGAAGTGTTTGAAAGACAATATTTGACAGCTCAGATGAATAGATTTAATAGTAATATTTCTAAAACTTCGACATTTGTTGGCATGGAACGCTCTGCTTTGCATAGAAAACTTAAAACGTTAAATATTCATGCTGCAGGTGGTAAGAATGGATTTGACCATGATTTGATCAATCTTGACATCGATGTGCATGCTGAGACATAAATTACAAATTATTATACTTATTAAAAAATGAAAAATTATTTATTTATTATTATATTCTTTTTATTTGCTTGTTCTGATCAAAAAATCAGTGACAAAGAAAAGCTAAGTGAAGATCAGAATTTAAAGATTAAAAATTACATCATTGAGCAAGTTGCGCAGCAAAAATCAGTAAATTTAAAAGCTACTTTTGGTAAAAATTTAAGAGGATTAAAACTCACTTCTGTGAATTTATCAAAAGAAGATTTATCCGATGTTGATTTAACTGGTAGTCAACTTACTAGAGTTAATTTTACTGGAGCTAATTTTGATCGAGTGAAATTGAATAAAGCAGTAATTCAGGAAAGTGATTTTTCAGATGTTAAATTCAATAATTTAAATGCTCAGGGAGTAGATTTTCAAGCTTCCATATTTATTAATACAACATTTAACAATGTGAATTTTTCATATACTAATATGGAAGAAACAGATTTGAGTAATGCTAAAATTAATAATTCAAGATTTGATGGAGTAAGTTTAACAAGAGCAATTATAAAAAATGCAGAAATTAAAAATGTAAATTTTCAAAAAGCTATTTCAGTAAATGTAAATTTTACTGGTTCAAAAATTGAAGTGGGTACGTTTTTTGGTGCTGATATGAGAAAATCTAATTTATCTCAAACTCAAATAAAAGATAGTAGTTTTGAATCTTCTGATCTTAGTAATATAACAGCCAGTGAAGCAAATTTTACAAATACAGACTTTAGTCAAAGTATTATTGATGAAGGAAATCTAAATAATAGCAAATTTATTTATGCAAATTTTTCAGATGCTTCAATTAAGAAAGGAACTTTAAAGGATATATTTTTTGATAAATCAACATTTAGCAATACAAATTTAAACAACACTAATTTTGTAAATGTAAGTTTTCAAGATGGAGTTCTTAATAATGTAAAATTTGCTGGAGTACAAATTGATAAGATTTATTTTGATAATATGAAGGCTACAGAAAATATTTTTGATAAAGCCTTGATTAAAAATATGAAAATTACGAATTCAACTTTTAGAAACTCAATTTTTTCAAATGAACAAGCAAGTAAACTTAATTTAATAAATGTAGATTTTGTGGGGACATTATTTGATTTATATAAATTAGAAGATTCATCCTTTACTAAAACTGATTTATCAAAAGTCATTTTTAAAGACACTAAAATATATAGAACAATTTTTGACAATGCTTTGATGACACAAATTGCAATGATTAAATGTGATTTGCAATCAATAACTTTGAATAATTCACCAATTCAATATTCTCAGTTAAGGGATTTGAATAATGTAGCGATGATTATGATTAGTTCTTCACTCACAAATAATGTGATGATAAATAATAAAGGTTTTGAGAAAATAATCAGTTCCTCATCAATTATTATGGATGATATTATATCAAGTAAAGATTGGACTAATATGAATCTAGCATTTTTAGATTTTTCAGGAGTCAATGTCGAGCAAGTAGTTTTAAAAAATACTATTTTAAAAGGAGCTAATTTCACGAATTCTTCTCTCAGGAGCTGTTTAATGCTTGATGTAGATTTTAGTGATTCAAACTTGTATAAAACTAATTTTCAAGGTTCAAATATAATTAGAACAAGTTTTAATAGTGCAAAAATGAATGGTACTAATTTAGATAATACTATTTTAGAAGACATTGATTTTAGTAAAGCGCTTATTAAAGATATAATATTTAACAATGCTCAGCTAAAAAATGTTATTGGAATTGATCTAAAACAATAGTGAGCGTTTGCTATAATTAAGTTATCCAACGTGTGTCGCGGTCGTTCTCGTGCAAGGCGACGATCCATTTTTAACTCAAGTTTTTTCTGGATTCCCATCTTGCGTGGGAATGCCACGAATAGTGCTGACGAAATTATGCAATAATATCAGGATATAGTTCTGATTTTAAAATTCTAATTTTATCTTTTAAGTGAAGTTTTCTTTTTTTTAATCTTTGCAGGGTAAATTTTGAGAATTTATTATGAGACACTGGGTCATCAATTATTTCGTTTAAGTCATTATGCTCAAGCTCAAGCTCAACTAATTCCTGATATTTGGATTTTTCTTGATCAATCATTTGTTATTAACATAAGAGGTTGTGACCAGTGGTAACTATATCATTAAATAATTAAATTGTAAATCACATCTCAAATTTTTTTACTTGTTAGCTTTTTTCTCAATATTATATTTTTTTATTTGTGGTAACTTAAAACACATCCATTTATAATGAAAAAAATATTAAAATTAATAATAACATGACATTTTTAGAAGAATTTAAAAAACGCGGCTATTTTCATCAATGTACTAATGAAGAAGTTTTAGAAAAAGAGTTAAGAACAAAAAAAATAACGGCTTATATAGGGTTTGATTGCACAGCAAAATCTCTGCATGTTGGCAATTTAATGCAAATAATGATATTACGCCTTCTGCAACAGCATGGTCATAAGCCAATTATTCTAGTTGGGGGAGCGACTACTAAAATTGGAGATCCGACTGGCAAAGAAGAAGCTAGAAAATTTTTATCCGATGAAGATATTTTCGATAACATGCAGGGCATAAAAAAATCTTTGTCTAAATATATTAAATTTGGTGATGGACCAAGTGATGCGATTATGCTTAATAATTCAGATTGGCTTGAGCAGATTGGTTATATTGAATTTTTACGCAAAGTTGGTAAAAATTTTTCCGTTAATCGTATGCTTACAATGGATTCGGTAAAATTACGTCTTGAGCGTGAGCAATCTTTGACGTTCCTAGAATTTAATTATATGTTACTTCAAGCTTATGATTTTTATTATCTTAATACTCAGCATGATTGTAGTTTGCAGCTTGGAGGCAGCGACCAGTGGGGCAACATCATCATGGGCGTCGATTTAGTACGCAAGATGAATTCTAAAGAATCCTTTGGTCTGACTACGCCTCTGTTAACAACATCATCTGGTGCAAAGATGGGAAAATCTGTTAATGGTGCAGTTTGGATTAACGAAGAACAATTATCACCTTATGATTTTTATCAATTTTGGCGTAATACTGAAGATAATGACGTGCTTAAATTTGCAAAATTATATTGTGAATTTGAAGAAGATAAATTAAATCATTTTATTGCTACGGTGGACAGCAATATTAACGAAGCTAAAAAAATCATGGCTTACGAGATTACCAAACTATGTCATGGCACTGGTAAAGCGGATCAAGCTCTTGAGACTGCAATTAATGTATTTGAAAAAGGTAATATTGGCGATGATTTGCCAGTGGTAGTGTTGGATTTAGCAATTATAAAGCAAGGTATTGCAGCCTGTAATTTAATTTTTGAAGCTGGGTTAACTTCGTCTAAAGGTGAAGCTAGAAGATTAATCAGAGGAGGTGGTGTGAAAATCAATGATAATGTCATTCAAATTGAAGATATAATTATTGATGACAGTTTTATTATTGATAATTTAATAAAAATCTCTTTGGGTAAGAAAAAGCATGTATTGGTCAAGTTTAATTAGATTTTATAAAAGTCATTGACTAATTTTGAACATATGTTCAAAAAAATATTGGCGAGTAAGAGGGAGAGGTTTATCCAGTAAAATATAACGATTAAAGAAATATGTTGTTAATTTTAATGCTGATTGAATGGTTTGAGGATCTTGGTTTATATTACTTTCAACAAATTTAGGTAAGAGAAGTAATTTATCAGCATAAGGAGCGCCAACTGATTTGGAAACGGCGCGTCCTGATTTTGGCGATATGTAATGTAAGTTATCACAAGCACCAGTTACAGCGCAGGAGTCAAGTTGTAAACTATACCCGCTTTCGGCTAGGATGGCTAATTCAAGTTTGAAATATTTTTCAAATGAGAATTCATGTTTCATTGAATCTAAGAAGTCTAATAATATTGGGAAAAGATTATTGTGCGGTTCTCTTTCGCAAAATGCTAATTGTAATAAACTAGTGATTGAATTAAAGGCATATAATTTAGTTTTATTGATCATTAAATGTGAATTATATGATTTTATTAAATCGGCTTTGGCGTATCCTAAATGTTCATGAAGTCGTGCATTCCAGTGAAAATCTACCAAATTACTTGATACTAAATTATCGCCCATTTTTTTTGTATATTGGGTTAATACCCCAGAATAGATACCATGGCTTTTTGTGAATACTGATAAAATATAACTACGTTCTTGTAAAGGCTTTTTGCTGATAATTATACCTTGATCAGTAAAATTCATGTAATATAAATTGTTAAATTTTTTTATTTATATTATTTCAAGTTTATGTTTAACACAATTAAATTAACGCTTATTTTAGTTAATATATTATTTGTAACAAATAATTCAGCACATGCAGCTTTAGACAAACCAAAATTAGTCATAGCGGGTGATTATTGGTGCCCCTATAACTGCAAACCAAACAGTGATAAACCAGGTTTTTTGGTTGAAATATTCAGAAAAGCTATGCACATATATGATATTGATGTGGAATATATTATGATGCCATGGTCAAAAGCCTTAGACGAGCTTGATAAAGGAAATATTGATGGCATCATTGGAATTAATAATATTAAAGATAAAAATTTAGTAGCTTCTAAATTACCATTAGAATATAGCGTAACAAAAGCATTTACCAAAAAAGATTCACAGTGGATTTATGATGGACCAGAATCACTGAGGGGTAAAAGACTTGGAATTGTTATGAATTATACTGCAGATGATTCAATTAATAATTATGTAGGAATTCATTATGCTATAAATCCAGGGGATTTTGTGGTGGAAGATGGAGATAATGCCGTTATTGAGTCTATAGCTAATATTTTAGATAATAAATGTGATGTTTATATTGAAGATGAAAGAGTGATAAAATATTATCTTCATGTTACTGGCTTTGATAAAGATATTAGAGATGCAGGCGTAATTTCTAGTAAACCATTACCTATGTATATAGCTCTTGCGGCAAATATTCCAGATGTACAAAAATATATTCAATATTTTGAAAAAGGATTAGCATCCTTAAAAGCCACGGGTGAATATGATGATTTGAGACTTAGATATAATATGGGACATTAATGGAAAATAATTTAATTAAATATAACAATCTTTACCCTAATATTGATCAATCTGCATTTATAGCATTAGGTGCTATTATTGCTGGAGATGTTACTGTTGGAAAAAATTCAGGTATTTGGTTTAATACGGTCGTTAGAGGTGACGTAGCGCCTGTTACAATTGGTTTAAACACTAATATTCAAGATGGATCGGTCATTCACACATCCCGTTTTAATGGACCAACTATTATTGGAGATAATGTAACTGTTGGGCATATGGCTCTTGTTCATGCATGCACAATTGAGGATAATGCATTTATTGGTATGCAATCTATAATAATGGATAAAGCAATAGTTGAAGAGTTTGGATTTCTTGGCGCTGGAAGCTTGCTTCCTGCAAATAAAATTATAAAAAAATATCAGCTGTGGATGGGTAGACCAGCAAAATTTGTCCGCATGATTACAGATGATGAGAAAGATTTTATGCTTGATAATTGGCAAACTTACGTTAAGCTTGCTCAAAATTATAAAAACACCATATGATTTTATAATCAAAAATATGTTTTATTTAAAAATATTATTACCAATAATTATATGTATAAATTGTGCATCTGTTCAAGCGGATTATGAATATCAGCTTATTGAAAAAGATAAACATAAAATTCACATGATTATTCTTGACCCTAAAGAATATAAATCTTCTTTGCTCGTTGCTCATG
Organism: Rickettsiales bacterium; assembly: GCA_003963235.1. GTDB lineage: Bacteria > Pseudomonadota > Alphaproteobacteria > Rickettsiales > Rickettsiaceae > Megaera_A. The sequence continues at coordinate 24,639 of RXKF01000083.1, read as the reverse complement.
ATCAAGTATTTGGTCGCGAACTAATTGGCGATATTGCTAAGCGAGTTAATGCGGATATTGCTATAAATGCAAGTTTTTTTGCAATTGGAGC
>RXKF01000083.1:0-24498 GCA_003963235.1 Rickettsiales bacterium | reverse complement strand
CAGTGGAACATTAATTAGTGATGGTCAGATATATGGAATGATTTCAACAGAACATGCTTGTCTAATAAAAAGAGGAGATAGTTTTTTTATTGAAAGAATCAAGCCTAATTTGGAGATTGCGATTGGAGAGGGTAGTATTAAAATTAATAAAATTAATAAATTTGCTCAAGGTAAAAATATTTTTTATTTTAATAATAATTGGGGAGTTAATACTTTAAGCAAATATATTGATCGAGCCGAAATCATAATTGATCAGAATTTGCAAATCACTGAAATAGTTAAGCATGGAGGTAATAAAATTCCACCATTTAGCCATGTATTATCTTTCCCAATTAATGCCGACTTAAGTAAATTTCATGTAGGTCAGAAATTAAAATTTACATGGACTCCTGAGTATTTATTCCAAGCAAATAATTTTGCAGTAATGGGCATACCTATGTTAATTAAGGATAATATTATTAATTCAAAATTAAATGATTCTAAAGATATTCATGCAAGAACAGCGGTGGGAATTAGAGAGGATGGCAAGATTGTTTTAGTTGTCGCAGAGCATCACTATGTAAAACCAATTCTTGAGATAAATTTGGGAGATATCAAAAATATATTCACTCAAAAAAAAGTAATTTACTCGAATCTAACAGTATCAGAAATAAAAAATATAGTACTTGATAATATCAATTCAGAAAGTAAGGTTAGTGGACTTAATATGATGCAGCTTGCAACATTTATGCAAGAGCAGGGTTGTGTTGATGCAATTAATCTTGATGGTGGTGGCTCATCTTCAATGTATGTGGATGGTAAATATATTAATGAAGCATATGGTGATAAAGACGAAGCAGAGGGGCAAAAAATTGTAAGACCAGTTTCTGATGCGATAGTTTTTTACAAAAGAAACAAATAATAAAGCTGTGCGAGGATGCCATCTAAAATTACACAGTGAATGCTAGTAATGGATATGCAAAGCTTATCCATTACTTAGGTTAGTTACTTATTTTTGTTCTCAGTTGTATTTTTCACTTCGTTAAAAATACCCATTGCTTGTGCAATGAAACTACTTGGAGATTCAACATTAGCTGGAAGTAATAAAGTATTGGATTTCTTAGCTAGCTTGCTAAAAGCTGACATATATTGCTCTGCAACACGAAGAGAAACAGCGCTTTGACCACCTTCCTCTTTAATTGCTTTTGCAACAACATTAATTCCTTTTGCTGTTGCTTCTGCTACAAATAAAATAGCTTCAGCTTCACCTTTAGCTCTATTAATTTGATCAATATATGCAGCTTCTGAGCTTAAAACAACTTGAGCTTTTTCACCTTCTGAAACATTTATTTTGGCTTGTCTATGTCCTTCTGATTCCATAATTTTAGCGCGTTTTTGACGTTCGGCAGCAACTTGTAACTCCATCGCTTCTAAGATAGTCGAAGGAGGTTGAATATCTTTTATTTCATAGCGCATGCATTGAATACCCCAATTTACAGCCGCTTCATTAATAGAGCTTACTATAGCATGGTTTAACGTATCTCTTTCTTCAAATGTACGGTCTAATTTTAATTTACCAATCTCAGAACGCATAGTAGTTTGCGCTAATTGTGTTATAGCATAATAAGGATTATCAACTCCGTAAGAAGCTGCAATTGGATCAATTATTTTTACATATAAAACACCATCAATGAGAAGAGTGACATTATCATTTGATATAGCAGTTTGAGCATGAACATCAACAGCTTGTTCTTTTAAAGTATGTTTATAAGAAACACGATGAATAATTGGTATAATCAAATTTAAACCAGGTTCTAATATTCGATCAAATTTTCCTAATTTTTCCAGTACCCAAGCTTGCTGCTGGGGCACAATCTTAATCATAAATATTAAAGAAACAATTATTAAAATACTAATAGCGACTAAAAATACATCCATATAGAGAACACCTTTATTTAAAAATTAATTACGTGATATTCAGGATAAATCGTAAATGAGCATTTTAGCAAGCAATATTTGAAAAATAACAACTAAATAAATGTTTAAAATATTGAAAATATATTTACTTATTCACTAATTTTTTAATAAACTTTTTTTTACCATAATATTTTTATTGTAAACATATTAATTTTATATTAGCTAATAAGTAATTTGTTACCAAAAAAGCACTTGACTGTAACAATTATAAAGCATATCTTGAAAATAAGGACATAAAAACCCATAAAAACCCATTTTTTACCATTTTGGGATTATTTTATTAGGAAAACAGGAATATTATTGATAATAATTATTAAATAGATGAGTATTTTTCTTTCTAGATATATTAATAAGATTGATAAAAAGGGCAGGGTATCTGTACCTTCTGTTTATCGCTCTATATTGGCAGAAGAAAACTTTAATGGAGTCATCCTATATCCATCTTTTAAAAATAATTGTTTGGAAGGATGTAGTATGTCTAGACTAAATGAACTTAGTTTGATTATACAAAATTTAGATCCATATTCTGCAGAAAGAGATGCGTTTGAAACTATTATGATGGGAGAAGCGGTGCAATTACAATTTGATAATGAGGGGAGAGTAATCTTACCAAACTACTTAATGCAGCAAGTGGACATTACAGATCAAGTTTCTTTTGTGGGCAAAGGTTTAGTGTTTGAAATATGGAATCCAGAAAATTTTGAGAAGCATTTAAAAACTGCAAAAGAGATTGCACAAGAAAATAGATTAATTTTAAAAAATAACAATAATAATAAGCATTAATAAACCATGAATTTAAGCGAATATCTTCAGAAACAAAACGCAATGGGGCATTGTCCTGTATTGCTTAGTGAAGTTTTGGAGCATCTTACGCATAAAATAAATGGTGAATATCTTGACTGCACTTTTGGAGCTGGTGGATATACTAAAGCATTTTTAAATATAAATGATAATATAAAAGTTACTTCACTTGATCAGGATCCAACAGTTAGAAAATTTGCTGAGGAAATAAAGAGTGAATTTAAGGATAGATTTGAATTTGTACAAGCTAATTTTGCAGATGCAAAACAATTATTGGGTAATAAAAAATTTGATGCAATAATACTTGATTTGGGAATCTCTTCAATGCAAGTAGACACTGCAGATAGAGGTTTTTCATTTATGTATGATGGACCATTAGATATGCGCATGAGCAATGAAGGAATGAGCGCACATGAGTGGATAAGCAAAGCAAGTGAGCAAGAAATAGCTGATGTTATATATAAATACGGCGAAGAAGTTCAATCAAGAGCAATAGCACGCAGTATTGTTGAGCATCGTTTAGATAATGAAATAGATACCACTCTGAAGTTAGCTGAAATTGTTAGAAATGCCATGCATTATCGCCATGGGAAAATTGACCCAGCAACCAAGACTTTTCAAGCAATTAGAATTTTTATTAATAAAGAACTATATGCTTTAGAAAAAATACTAAGTGATTTACGTGATTTATTAAACGATGAAGGAATTGTTGCTATTGTTTCATTTCACTCGCTAGAAGATAGTATTGTAAAAAACTTTTTTAAATGTAATTCTGCTAAAAAAATATCAAAATCAAAATATGCTAAAGATCTTGATGTTTTTAATGAAAATGAGTGGCTTAAAATAATTACAAAAAAACCAATTACCCCAACTCTCACAGAAGTTAGACAAAATATAAGGTCAAGATCAGCAAAATTAAGAATTGCCCAAAAAATTGGGGGTAGAAATGTTGCTTGAGAAAACACCTATTTCAATAGTGTTAATTATTTGTTTAATTACCATCTACACTTTGTTTAATATAAAAGAAGGTGTAATTGCTATAAAAGGTGAGATTGCTGAAGTGGATAATCAGCTCAGACATGAAATAGATACAATACATTTGCTTAAAGCAGAGCTTGCTTATTTATCATCACCTGAGCGATTAAAGGAGTTAAATGAGCAATACATAAAATTAAGTGATACTCAAATTTCTCAAATGAATGTTGATCCGCTTAATAATCTCAATACTACTCATAAGGAAAGGGTGATTGCTGTGCGTCACAAAAATGTTAAGTGGCGCTATAAAAAGGGCCCACCACAATATATGACAGTTTCTGGTAGAAAATAATATAATAATTTAAATTCAATTAAAACTCAATAAAGATACAAGACTTTATGAACAAAAAAAATATATTATTTTTGTTACAATCATTAAAATCTCATATAGTTAGTAAATCTTTATTCGAATGGGAACTGTCGAGTAGTACAACACGTGCGCGTGTCAATTTTATTTTATTAGGCTTTTTGTTAATTTTTATAACACTAATAATTCGATTAATAATAATTGCAGGAAGTGATTATATTAGTACTAAAAATATCTTACAGACAAAATTAATACATCGACTAGATATAATCGATCGCAATAATAATTTGTTGGCAGTGAATTTACCTGGATCCTCTCTTTATGCTTCTCCAAGAAAGGTAATTGATCCAGAAGACGCAGTAAATAAACTTTTAAGTGTAGTACAGGGTCTTGATAAAAATAAAGTGTTATCTGATCTTAAAAGTAATAAAAAATTTGTCTGGATCAAGCGTGATATTACTCCGATGGAACATGAGAAAATATATAATCTAGGTATGCCTGGATTTAGCTTTGAGAGAGAACAAAAAAGAATTTATACACATGGCAATCTTTTATCTCATGTAGTTGGTTACGTTGGACGTGATATGAATGGTCTTGCCGGAGTTGAGAAATATTATGATAAATTTCTAACGCTTCAGCGAGAAATAGATGATAGAAGCATACTTGGTGAGTCATTACAACTTTCAATAGATGTTCGAGTACAAAATATCTTAAGTGAAGAAATTGATAATGCAATTAAAAAATTTAATCCAAAAGGAGCAGCAGGAATTATTGCTGACCCAAATACTGGAGAGATTCTTGCTTTAGTGAGTAAACCAGATTTTGATCCACATAATCCAGGTGTTGCCAAACCTGAAAGTTTATTTAATATGAGCACACAAGGCGTGTATGAAATAGGCTCTAGTATGAAAGGTTTAACAGTTGCAATTGGTCTTGATACTAACACAACTACTGTTAATGATGTTTATGATTTAAGTTACATGAAAGTTAATGGCTTTCAGGTTAAAGACACCTACCCTATGAAAGGTTGGCATTCTGTGCCTCATATATTTTTGAAATCAAGCAATATAGGTGTGAGTCAAATTATGCTTGAGATTGGTAAAAACAATTTGCTGGATTATTTAAGGAAATTAAAGCTACTAGAGCCTTTGAAAATAGAATTAGCTGAGCGAGCTAGGCCATTATTTCCTAATTTTGCACGCTGGAATGACTTGAGTTTAACTACAATGTCATATGGTTATGGAATTTCAATAAGTCCAGCTCATTTTGTTCAGGCTATGATTCCATTAGTTAATGGTGGAATATTATATCCATTAACTTTAATAAAAAGAGATAATAAAAAACCATTAATTGGTGAGCGAGTGTTTCAAGAAAGTACCTCAAGTGAAATGCGAAAATTAATGCGCTTAGTAGTTACAGAAGGAACTGGAAGAAAAGCTGAGGTTGAAGATTATTATGTGGGTGGTAAAAGCGGAACAGCATATATTGCTCATGCTGGTAGATATGATACTAATAAAAGAATTGCTTCGTTTTTTGGTATAATGCCAGCTACCAATCCTAAATATATAATTTATATTGTTTACAACAATCCAATTGGAATTAAGGAATCATTTGGTTTTGCGGGTGGTGGGTGGACAGCTGCTCCAACAGTTGGTGCGGTATTTAAAAGACTGGCTGCTTTATATGGGATACAGAAAATTGATAAGGATAGCGACGAAGTAATTGAGCTTAATAATATCGAATATAAAATAAAACATGAAACATAAATTAGAACAAATATTCAAGAAATTTAACATTCAGCATATATCGTCTGATTCGAGAGACATAGTTCTTAAAAGCGCTTTTTTTGCAATGCGTGGGTCAAATTTTAATGGGAATGATTTTCTTTCATCTGTTTTAAATGAAGGAGCATCAATAGCTTTTACTGATGATGAGTCAAAAATTATTGAAGATAAAATATTTTACTTATCAGATATTAGAATGGCTTTAGCAATTGCTGCAGATATATTATATCCATCAGAATCATTAGAAATGATTGGAGTGACTGGTACTAATGGCAAAAGCTCTGTAGTTTCATATGTGCATCAAATTTTATCATTGCTCGGCAAGAATAGTGCTTGTATGGGAACATTAGGCATTGAGTGTAATATTGAGTGTAATATTGAATCATATAATAAAAATAATAACAAAACAAAACACGGCTTAACTACTGCAGGTCTAATTGAATTTAAAAAATCTTTACATAATTTAGCTAAGCATAATGTGAAATATGTAGCGTTTGAAGCCTCTAGCCATGGTCTTCATCAAAAACGAATGGGAAATATAAAAGTAAAGAGTGCGGCATTTACTAGCTTTTCACGGGATCATCTTGATTATCATCAAACGATGAAAAATTACTTGGATGCAAAGCTTGATTTATTTTTAAATAATTTAGAAAAAGATGGTGATGCCGTCATTAACATTGAGATGCAAAACTTTGAATATGTACAAAAATTTTTAGAAGATAATAATATTACTCACACGACAGTTGGCAGAAATGGTGATATACAAATTATAAGCAATGACCAGAATATCAATCATCAAAATATAGTGTTTAAGTTTCAAGATAAAATTTATGAATTTCAAACTGAAATTATTGGTTCGTTTCAGGCAATTAATTTACTAATTGCAGCTAAACTTGTCTATAATTTGGCAATTGATTTTGAGCAGATTGTGAGCGTCTTGCCTAAACTTAAATCAGTATGTGGAAGGTTGCAAAGAATAACAGACAAAGATGAAAAATATCATATATTTGTTGATTATGCACATACTCCTGATGCGCTACAACAATCATTGACAGAATTAAAAAAACTAAAAAATAGTACTGGAAAATTACATGTTATTTTTGGCTGTGGTGGTGATAGAGATAAATCAAAGCGACCAATAATGGGCAGGATTGCGTCTGAAATTGCAGATAAAGTAATTATCACTGATGATAATCCAAGAACTGAAAATGCAGATGCAATTAGAAATGAAATTTTTGTAGGAGCAGGAGTCGGTGATTTAATTGATGATCGCAAAAAAGCAATTATTGATACGATTAATATTTTAAAAGAACATGATATTCTGTTGATTGCTGGGAAAGGGCATGAAGATTATCAAATAATAGGCACTGAAACCATCAAGTTCAGTGATATAGAAATTGCGCAATATGCCTTAAATAATAAAATAATATAAAAAATATGATCTGGACAACAAAACAAATTAACCAAGCTCTGTCATTAAATATGACTGGCGATAGAAATTTTGGTGCGGTACAATTTAATTCAAATGACATTCAAACTGGTGATATTTTTATTGCTCTTCAAGGAAATAGAGATGGGCATGAGTTTGTTAAGGATGCTTTAAATAATGGTGCATCCGTTGCAATTGTTTCTAAAAATATTGAAGAGATTGATCCTAATTTATTAATTATTGTTGAAGATACTTACCAAGCATTGATTAAACTAGCCGAATATAAAAGACATAATGTAACTGCTAAATTTATTGGCCTAACTGGCAGCGTTGGTAAAACTACGACTAAATCTGCTCTTAAGATGATGCTTGATTCATATGGCAAAACATATGCAAGTCATGGCACATTTAATAATCATTTGGGAGTACCACTGACACTTGCATCAATTCCAGATGATGCAGAATATGTAATCATAGAAATGGGTATGAATTCCAAAAATGAGCTAAGCTTTTTAAGTAAACTTGCAAAACCAGATATTGCTTTGGTAACAACTATTTCTGAAGGGCATATTGAATTTTTTGACTCAATTGAAGATATCGCTGATGCTAAATGCGAAATATTTGAGGGTCTAGATAATGATCATGGAATAGCTATTATTAATCATGATATTGAAATGTATGATAGGTGCATAAAAAAAATCAATCAATTATCTATAAAAAATATTATTACTTTTGGTGAAAATGAAAATGCAGACATTAATATTCTTAGTAATGAAATTTTAGAAGATGAAAATTTAAGGCTTAAATATTTGATTAATAACGAAGAAATTGACATCGTAGTTCCATCTGTGCCACCATATTTTGCTTATAATTTTGCAGCAAGCTTTGCAGTAATTAACGCACTAGGGTGTGATATTGAAAATGCAGCAAGTGCAATATGCTCGTTTGCGCCAGGAGTTGGAAGAGGAAAGATTATACAAGTAAATTCAGGGCAAAAAGAATTTAGAATTATTTGTGATTATTATAATGCAAATCCTCAATCCATGGCATCAGCCCTGCAATATTTAGGGCAATTTAATATAATAGATAAAGTTGCCATACTTGGTAATATGGGTGAACTTGGAAAACTAAAATATGATTTACATAAAGACCTAATAGTGCTTATAAAAGAGGCGAGAATAAAAAAATTGTTTCTTGTGGGAGAATTAATGAACCATATTAAAGATGAATTTGATTCCAGTATACAAGTTATTAGTTTTGCAGACTCTGATGAAGCAGCGCAAAAAATTGATCAATATTTAAATGGAGGAGAAATGATATTAATAAAAGGTTCACGAAGCATGAAGCTGGAAAAAATTGCTCAAAAATTAGGAGTTTCAGATGCTTTTTAATTTATTAACTCCATATGCTCACAATTTTCATTTAGCAAATCTTTTAACTTATATCAGTTTTAGAAGTGGTTTAGCTATTTTTTTAAGCCTAGTTATTAGCTTATACATGGGACCTAAAATAATTAGTTATTTAAGCATATTAAGTAAAAATGGTCAGCCAATAAGGGCAGATGGGCCAATATCTCATTTGAGTAAAACTGGAACTCCAACAATGGGTGGATTGATGATTTTGAGTTCAACATTAATTTCAACTTTATTATTAGCAGACTTATCTAATCCATATATTTGGATCATTTTATTTGTGTTAATTTCATTTGGCATACTTGGCTTTATTGATGATTACACTAAAGTAAGTCAAAATAATTATCGAGGGATTAGTGGTAGGAGCAAGCTAATAATACAATTTATTCTTAGTATAATCGTATTTGTTGCTATTCATTATTTTTCGCTTTCAGAATATTCCACTCGGTTAACATTTCCATTTTTCAAGAATTTGTTCTTAGATTTGGGCTATTTTTATCTACCTTTTACAATAGTAGTGATTATTGGCTCTTCTAATGCTGTAAATTTAACGGATGGACTTGATGGATTGGCGATTGGCACGATTGCAATTGCGATTGCTTCATTTGGCATAATTGCATATTTAGTAGGTAATAGCATTTATGCAAATTATTTACAGGTAATTTATATTCCACAAGTTGGTGAAATCACAGTTTTATGCGCAGCACTAATTGGTAGTAGTTTAGGGTTTCTATGGTTTAATTCTCAACCTGCTGAAATATTTATGGGTGATACTGGTAGTTTGTCATTAGGTGGTGCGCTAGGTACTATTAGTGTTATTACAAAACATGAATTAGTGCTTGGAATTATTGGTGGTGTTTTTGTAATTGAAACCTTATCAGTGATAATTCAAGTATATTATTACAAAAAAACAAAAGGAAAAAGAATATTTTTAATGGCGCCTCTACATCATCATTATGAAAAAAAGGGATGGTCGGAGACTAAAGTTGTGGTCAGATTTTGGATATTAGCAATTATTTTTGCTTTAATTGGTTTATCTTCATTAAAGTTAAGGTAAAAAATGCTGGGAAATAATCCAAAAAGATCAGCGGAATTTGGTGATGGATCAAAATTAAAGATTAAAAATATTTTTAAAACATTGCAAGGGGAAGGACCAAATGTTGGTGTGCCATCAATTTTTATCAGACTTGGTGGCTGTAATTTAGCTTGTAGTTTTTGCGACACTGATTTTGAGGATTATGAAGAGCAATCTTTGAAAAATATCTTGGATCAATTGGAAAAATTATGTCGTAATGATCAAGGTGTAAGAGTGATAAACCTTATTGTTATTACTGGTGGTGAGCCTTTTCGTCAAGAAATTGAGCCAATGTGCAGCGCATTACTTGCAATGAAATTTAATGTTCAAATTGAAACTAACGGCACATTATATCGCAATATCCCTAAAGAAGTCGAAATTATTTGCTCACCTAAAGTAGTTGCTAATAAATATCTATCGGTGCATCCAGATTTATTGAGAAATATTACGGCTTTTAAATTTTTAATATCAACTAATATGAGGGAATATTCAAACGTGCCTGAACTTGGTCAAACGTCGTATAATATACCAGTTTTTGTGCAAGCTATGGATGAATATAATCAAGAAATTAATATAAACAATAAAAAACATGCCGTATTGATTGCATTAAATAATGGTTATCGTTTATCATACCAAATACATAAAGATTTAAACATAGAATAAATTAATAAATAACATGATAAAAAAAGCACTATTATTAGTAAGTGGCGGCTTGGACTCTTCAACTGTTCTAGCAATGCTTGATGATCAAGATTATGAAATTTATGCACTTAGTTTTAATTATTTGCAAAATCATTTGATTGAAATTGAAAAAATAAAACATTTCATAAAATTATATAATGTCAAAGAGCATAAAATTATTAATCTTGATCTTTCAGCATTTAGAACTACCTCTTTAATCAATAAAGATATTTCGGTTACTAAATATGAAACAAGCAGTGACATTGGTGCTAATATACCAACAACTTATGTTCCAGCCAGAAATACTATATTTTTAAGTTATGCTTTGGGTTATGCTGAAGTAGTAGGCGCGCAAGAAATATTTATAGATGCGCATGTTATGGATTCAGCAAATTACCCTGATTGTCGTTTAGAATATTTAAAAAGCTTTGAAGCAATGGCTAATTTAGCTACTAAAATGGGTGTTGAAGGAATAAAAACTAGTATTAAAGCCCCTCTGATTAAGATGAATAAAGCTGATATTGTTAGAACAGGTCTTAATCTTAACGTTGATTATTCAAATACAATTTCATGTTATGATCCAAATGCTCAAGGCCATTCATGTGGCAAATGTCACCCATGTTTGATTAGACTTGACGCATTTAAGGCTAATAATGTTAAAGATCCAATTACATATGTTGAGTAAAATGAATACACAGTTTTTTTTTAGTGCGTTTCCAGAATTTGATCTTGGCGATATAGTTTTAAGAGAAATTAAATATGAAGATGCAGAAGGTTATCTTAATTATATGAATCGACCAGAAATGATGAATTTTTTAACTAAGGAGCATATGCCTAATACTTTGGAAAAAGCGCTGGAAGAGGTTCAATACTGGAGCAGTTTATTTCCAACTAAAAGAAGTATTTATTGGGCTATAGCTCTTAAAAGCAATAATTTGATTATTGGTACTGCTGGCTTTAATCATTTTTCCTTTTCCAATTCAAAATCTGAAATAAGCTATGATCTTAGTCCTGACTATTGGGGGAGGGGAATGATGTTAAAATCATTAAAACACATACTCAAGTTTGCTGAAAATCAGCTTCAAATTGTCAGAACTCAAGCCACTGTAACAATTGATAATAGTAATTCTATAAAATTATTGGAAAGATGTGGTTTTGAAAGAGAAGGCTACATGAAAAAATATGAGATTGTTAATGATCAGTATCGTGATTATTATTTATATGCACGCGTGACGTAAAATATGTTATATACAAATATTAGTAATAAGGAGTAGTTTTAATGTTTAGTAAAAACATTTTTTTAATTTTATTTGTAGTTTTTATTATGAGCAATGCAAATGCAAAAATTATCGATATTGATGATATTGAATTCGTTGCTGAAGATTTATTAAAATTAGATTCTAATGACTTAATTACCATTGATGTTCGTAATGTTTTGTTTGGCGCTAAAGATGTCATATTAATGAAGCCTTTCAAAAAGGAGTTTAAGGAAATTTTTGTAAGAATCAGAGAAAAATTAGGGGAGTTGGAAGCAAAACGTTTGCATAGTATTATTTTAAAAAGTTATGAGTCAAATCTAATTGATCCAAACATGCTTAAAATAATTAAAAAAATTCAAGAAAAGAATATAAAAATAATTGCAGTTACGTCAGGAAAGGTTGGTCAGTATGGTGAAATTGAAAGTAGAGAGAATTTAAGAATTGATATATTAAAAAAATTAGGATTTGATTTTTCTGCTAGTTTTCCGACTAATAATATAACTCTTGATAACAAGCCAAATGAAATTCCATTGATATTTAAAAATGGTATATTATTTACTTCAAATGCACTTAAAGGTGATAGTTTAAATAAATTCTTGCAACATATTAAGTTTAAACCTAAAAAACTAATTCATATTGATAACAGCATGCGAATGTTAGCAAATATGGAATCTTATTGTAAAGAGAATAATATTGAATTTTTAGGGATTCATTTTACAAAAATATATAGGAAACATTCCGAGTTGTTAGACTCAAAAATTGTTGAGAAACAGTTTGAAATTTTGCAAACTGAAGGTAAATGGATCTCAGACCCTATTGCTAAATGCATGATTGATAAAAATTTAACTATTGATCAATGTAGCAAGCTTTAATCCAATAATCATTAAAAATTAAAAAATCATTTTATGGCATTAAGCAAAAACATCCAATATTTAATTATCGTAATGGCATTATTGATTCATGGAAATAGTGCCATTGCTTCGAGCAATAGAAAGAGTGATTTAAGAACATTTGGTGACTATATGCAAGTGGTTAATCCAATAATTGCTGCCTCGTTAGCATCGCAAGAGAAAGGTTTCGGTCATTTTGGTTTTATTTACGCGCAAACATTCGTGAGTATGCATTCAATAAAATATATTGGCAAAAGTGCAAAATGGAATATTAGCAAACGCCCCTATATTAACAATAAAAAAGACAGATACGAGGGGATGCCATCAGGTCATACGGCTTCAGCATGGTCGGCTGCTGCATATGTGAGAACTTTTTCTAATGACTATCAATATATTTCAATTCCATTATATATTACAGCAGCAGTAACTGGCTACAGTCGTATCAAAGCAAAAGAGCATACCACAAGTCAAGTTATAGTGGGTGCGGTGTTATCTGAAATTATAACTTATATTAATAGTAGGCTTGATTGGAGTAACGAATATCGCTCGACCAATTTTTATTTTGGTGGTGATGAATTAACAGCCAGCTTTAAATTCAATTTATAAAAAACATTATTTAATTTTTAAAAAAAATTGTCATCCTCGTGCAAGGTGGCAAGGATCTATTTTTGACTCAAGTCTTTCTGGATTACCGCCTTGCGTGATAATGACATAGAAAGAAACGCTGCAATGGTATCCTACGTTAAGATGACATCTAAAATTACACCTAATCCAACTTATACATAAAAAATATAATAATAAAAGGAAAGGAAAATGGTTCTTTTCTAGTTTAAAAATGCTTGAATTTTAATAATATGACTATATGTTGCTAAAAAATTAACAATTAACTAAATTTAAATATTTTATTTTATAATCAAAATTAAGTTAATTTATCATTACATGCGTTCGTATATTAGATATAATAATAAGATAGATAATAAAATAATTATTAAGTTAGATTAATATGATTGGTTCAAAAAAAGTTATTTTTGGTAATAAAAAAGTCAATATGCTGTTGATAACAAGCATTTTTACTATGGTTAGTGGATATAGTGAAGTAGTGAGTGCTGCCTATGATGGACCGCCGCCACCGCCACCACTTTCAGGTGCAATACCGCCACCTCCACCTCCACTTCCGCCAATCGGAGGATTAGGAGCTTCAAAAAAGCAAGTTAATGTAATAGAGAAATTTGTGCCTGTAAAAGGTAGTTTTCTTGAAAAATATGATGTATTATTTGAACGTAAATTACCTGTTCAACAATCGACAGCATTTGCACGATCTAAAGGAAATGTTGCGTCTGTGCCACAAAATCCAGCGCAAGAATTTGCGGCAATCTTGGAAAAGAAGAAATTGGCGAAGGAGAAATTAGCAGTTGAAGATTCTAATTCAACTGTTCAATCTGCCCAGCCTTCTGTACCTGTAACATTTACTCTACCATCTAAGCCACCTATAACAATCAGGTCAGACGCTGATGAATTTGTTAAGAAAATAGAGAAAGCAACTAAGAATAAAATTTTATTAACCAAAGAACAATCAGACAAATTAGGTCTTAAAGAAGGTGCTACAATTGGTGACTTTATTAATCAAAAGATTTACGGCCCTCAAGGGAAAGATTTTAAAGTAAATGCAGATACGCCTATAATAGAATCTTATATAAAATTTTATGAAAATAAACGAACGGTTGGGGATTCTCCGCTTCTAAGTTTAAAATCTGCTGTAGGGCTAAAAAATGCAAAAAAGTATATAAACGAAAATAGTATAGAAGCTATTCAAAATATGAAAGTTGAAAGACAGGAAGAACAAACGATAAAAGAACAAATGATAACACAATATTATGACAGTATAAACATAATAAAGGATAATGAAGAGATAGAAACTGCAAAAAAATATATAGATGGTATAAATAAGATATTATCTCAAGCAAAGGCTTTTGATGAACAAGAAAAAAAACGTTTGCGTGATATTGAAATTGCAAGACAAATGGATCCAGACGTAATAGCAGCAAAGATCAAAGAAAAAGAAGAGAAAAAACAAAAAGAAATTGATGAAGCGAATCAAGCGATACAAACTTTAATGGCAAAAGCAAAAGCAGGTGAAGTTACTAATTTTCATCAGTATCACTCAGATTTAGCTCAGGCACAAATTAAATTATCAAGAGTGTCAGGAAAATCGACTATAGAGGAAAAACCTACCATGAAGGCTAAAGAATTACAAGATTTAATTCAGCGTGATATTCCTGTATTACCCACAGATTTGTTTGCGACTCCTAATTTTGTGAGTGAAGATATAAAAAAGTACAGAGTTGCAAAAAAGAAGAAAACTGAAGAATTTTTTCACGCCGCGCTTGGTAAATCAGACTTAGAGAAGTTGACCAACCAGCTCAAGGCGATGAAGGATCCTTCATTAAATCGACTAATAGAAGATATGACTGATGCTGTTAAAACAGCTAAGGAACAAGTGGCGGCAATTCCAGCAGCAGGAGGACTACCGCCACCGCCACCGCCACCGCTAGCAGTCGGAGGGCCGCCACCGCCAGCAATAGGAGGAGGGCTATCATTAGCTAATGCACTAGCTGCTCGAGTTAATAAAGCAACAGCTCCAGCTCCTATAGCGGCGGCAATTCCAGCAGCAGGAGAACCATCTCCAGCAGCAGCGGCAGCAACAGGTCAAGTACCTGTTAAAGATATGCTAGAGAAAATGGATGCTCTGTTAGGCAAAACAGTAACAAATGTCAAAACTGAGGTGACATTACAAAGCGCTATTAAAGATCCAAGAGGTGCTTATAATGAGCTCCGTCGGCAAGGATTGAAAAAATATCTGGAAGAAAAAAGTAAAGCAGAGACCGAAGAATTTAATAAAGAAAAAGCAATTAATCCAATGGCGCAGCGTAAGTTCACACAGTATGTTGAACCTTCACCGCAAATACTAAAAAATCATTTTGAGGCATTAGTTGCAAATGGTGTTTTACCAAATGCAGAGGATATATTTGATACAAAGTTGACTGAAAAAGCTGCAACAGATGATCGGGTTAAAAAAATTGTACATATTAAGAAAAATCATGAAACAATAAAGCTTGCACAACTTAAAGATTCTATAGCTAGTTTGCTAGTCAACAATCCTCAACATATTGAAGGCTTGATTGTGTTAATTGATCAAACAGGCAGCTTTATAGCTAAAGAGTTAGAGAAGCCTTTAACAGATGAGCAAATGGAATTACTTGCAACAACTGAAGCCATTGTTGAAGGATTATCAGAAGAAAATGTAAAAAAAAGAAAGACAGCACGCATAGATAAGGTTAAACAAGCTGCAGAAAAAATTACTGAAGCAAAGGAAAATAGAGAAAAGGGTGCTACTTATGTTGAGGTTGCTGTATCTTCAGTTTTAGAGACAGAAGTTGAAGATAATACTGGTAAGCCCGTAGTAAAACAAGATGCGAAACCAGAGTCAGAAGCTCAACCAGAGCCAGAAGCTAAGATCGAAGAAGAAGCTCAACCAGAGCCAGAAGCTAAGATTGAAGAAGAGGTCAAAGTAGAGTCAGGGTACGAGTCAGAATTAGATCAATATACAGATATTCAAAGTACATCGTCTGAATCTGAAATGGAAATGTCTGGATATCAATCTTCAAAAGCTGAAGCAGAAGCTGCATATGAATATAAAACTAGTATAATAGAAGAAGCTAAAAACCAAGAAATTTTAGCTACTGAAGTAAAAAAGAAAAAAGAAAAAATTATTAATGAAGTAATGCATGATATAATTTCCGATTTTCAAAATTTTGAATTTAGAAAAAAATTAGAAGAAGAAAATATTGATTTGGCTGAAGCATTAGAATTAACAGTAGGAGAAATTATTGAAAAAGCATCTAGTGACGAGTTTGCTGTAACAGCGACTCTTGAGGAGGTTACAAAAATTTATGCCTCTGTCATGCAATTGTTGAGTGATAAAGAAATATCTGAAGTGATACAAAGTAAGGCATCCATTTCTGGTTCTGTACTTTCATTCGTTAATGATTTGACTAGTGCTGCTTTTGCGCAAAGATTTAGCAATGTATTTAGCGCTGTTGCTGCTGGTGATGAAGATGAACCTAAAAAACTATCATTTAGAGGTTTATGGTCTACTTTTATGTATGGTAAATCTAATCAAAAATCCATTAGTAATAAGTCTGGTTATAAGGGGGAAACAACCAGCGGAACCATTGGTTTTGATTTTGATGTATTAGAAGATCATGTCATTGGTGTTGCTTACAGTAACATGGACACTAATATTAATTTCAAAAATAACCAGTCTGGTAATAAATTATTAGCTAAAAGTCATGTGTTCTCATTATATGGTCAGGCGGCTCTGACTAATAAACTTGAGTTAAATGGTCAAATTTCATATGCTCAAACTAAGGTTAAGTTATCTTCCAAGCGCTTGATTAGTGCAAAAAATTATAAAGATGCTATTGGGAGCTATAATACAAATAGTTTGAACACTGAAGCGAATTTGGTTTATAATTTATATAATAAAAATAATATATTGTTATTACCATTCCTAGGTTTAAAATACTCTAATCAACATGATGGTGCTTACTCCGAGTCAGGAGCTGGTATTCAAAATCTTTCAATCGCATCTAAAAAGATGCAAAATTTGTATGGGGTTTATGGGGCAAAGATTTTATATACTAAACAGTTTGCTAACGGTATTGAAATTTCTCCATCAATGATTGCTTCAGTGGAAAATGCGCTTACGCATAAAAGCACAAAAGTTAGAGCTAAACTCATGTGGGCAAATAGATATTTTGATAAAAATATTGATATAGCAAAGCCTGAAAAGCTAGCTTGTAATATTGGTGCAAGTGTGCTTGGTAAACGTAACAACTTAGAAATGCTGTTATCGTATAACTATCATTTTAAGAAAAAATATGATAGTCACCAAGGTGCATTAAATATAAGAGTTTTATTCTAGAGATTAAGTTTGCGTAAATAAAAAAAGGTAGGGTGTCAAATTTTTAGTCACTCTACCTTTGTTTTAAGAAAAAATATATTTTAATATAATTATACTGGTTTATAAGCCTCGTTAAATACGCAGACAATTTTTTTACCAACTCGAAGAGTTAGTTTTTTAAATACTTCTTCAATGACAACAAGATTATTATCTTTAGGATCAAGGCGGAAATTAACCATGGATTCACGCAGATCCTCATCTACAGCAAAAATTGCTGGAATTTCATTATTTTTATCCCTAAACTGTAGATAAGTAAATTCTCCGTCGTCAAATATTTTTATAGGAGCAATTTCCTCACTGCCACTGATTGAATATAAAAAGTTTAAATTCTCTGGTTGATTAAGATCAGGAGTCCCACTAACTCCTTTGGCAAATACTCTGATATGATCTTCATCTTCTTCATCTGGGTAGATGAATTTTACATTAAATACCATGCCAGGATCACGAATATCTGAAGTTTCTTCTGCATATAATTCAAAGAAATATGTTCTTTTATTGGTAATAAGAGTCATATTAGTAGTAGCTTCAACTTCAATTGGCTTAATAAAAATTCTATGACCAGATGGAACTATTTGCCATGAAGTAGTATCTCCCATTGAAATACTAATTATCTCTTCGTCATTTGCAAGTTCAATACTAGCTTGATAGCCATAATAACCAGTGAATTTAAATACATCGTCAGGATTATAGATCATTACCCTCATACGACTATCAATTGGCATGGGTCTTGATTCTCTAATAGCAACAGCTTGATGCGATGCTATCAACAAAGTTAAAAATATTATCAGTTTTTGCATATTAATTTTTATTTAAACATATTTACATATTTTACTTATTTTTTATTATCTTCCAATAATTTTAATTGATAATCGGTCACAATAAAGTTAAAACGTTTTCCAGACGGTAAATTTGCCTCAATTTTATCAGTTTCAAAATCAATTGTAGCTTGCCAAACTTGATCTGCTAGTATTTCGCCTGAATCATTTTTAGCAACGGTATTAAATTTGACAACAACTTTATTATTATTAAGATAATTGGTTGATAAAATAGTGGAAGTTTTAGTTGCGTTTTTTTGATATAGCATTACTGGTGATAATGGATTATCTATATTCATGTATTCGTAAAATCGACGAAAGACAAGACGTGTGGAATTATTTTTCGCTACAGTGAATTGTTTTTCCAATTTACTATAATCATAATTTTCATTATTAATTACGTAGTTTCTAACCATTATGTCAGTAACAGATAATTCTATGTTATCTTTTATTTGATCTGCTCTAATAATTTTAGCTGAAGTGTTAGCAGTTGTTTTAGCGTTAACACTATATTTTAACTCAACAATTATTGGAAGTAGTTTGTATATATTCGTTGCTAGACCTAAAAAGACTGTGCATATCATAATAGTCAAAATAATTACAAACGATCTTTGAGAAAAAGGGTGTATATACTTAAATTCATACCATCTTTTTGCATCAGCAAAATATTGGCCTGATTCAACGTAATCTTTTAAAAATTTAGAATTATATTCCATTAAAATTTATAATTTTTAAATTAAGTACAATTGTATAATGAATTATTAAAAACAATAGCAAAATTTAGTTCTTTTAAAATTATTGGTTGATATAATTAATTAATGTTGTAAGACTATCATACAAGTTAAGTTATTAAAATTAATTTATCCTGTGTTAGTTTAATTAGATTTTTCTTACTATCGCTGATTATTCTTGCGTAAATGTTGTAGATTATTTTTAATATTAAAATTTTAATTTAAAATCAATAATAGTGTAATAAAGCAACAAATATATATTAAAAATAAATCATTTTTTATCTTTTGAAGATCAATTAAATTTTAAATCTTGATGTAAGTTATATATATTTGCTATTTTAAGTTTACATACAAACTAATTTCTTACTTATTACAAATGTTAAAGAATAGTTTTAAATCAAATTTGTTATTTTAAGTTATATAATTATGAACCGTTTAAGCAAAATCATATTGATATTAGTTGCATGCATAAATATTTTTTCATGCACACCAAGTGCTCCTTATGAAATAAAAAGCCCATGTGTATCAATCGATTCTCCTGAGCATTCATATGGTATAACTCCATGTGTACGCAGACCGGTTAATTTAGAATATGCTATTACTTAAAATTTACTAATCGTCTGAATCATTTGAATCGTTACTATTTTGAGCCGACACATAATTTTCATCACTAGATGTTGTAATTGATTCTTCTGACTCACGGTTTTGATCAAGACCTTTCATAATAGTAATTTTTTCAGATAATAGTTTTGAATTTGGAATTAGGTGTTTTAATTGATCGCTTTCAATAGTCGTGTATCTTAAATCAATATTAACTACTCTACCCTCAACTCCCATGACAGCTACTTTTGAGTTTATTGCAAGAGGTCTATAAAATATAATCATTATTCCTGCTAAACTATTAGCCAGAACATCTTTTAAAGCAAAACCAACTGCAAATCCTGTTAACCCAAGTCCTGCAAGTAATGCTCTGACATCAAGTCCCCAAGTTCCAATCATAGTTAAAATTGCAATTGCAATTATTATATAATTAATAGTGCTTGCTATAAAAGATAAAGCGTAAGTTTTTGAGATATCCTTATTTTTTGCGGTAATAGTTTGAAAAATTGAATTGCATAGAAGCCAGAGAACAACAAATGGTATTAGGCTAAGTAAACCTGAAATAAATAAAGGTAAAAAGGATAATATTTTTGTTTGTAAATGAGAGTAGGTATCTATCATAAATTTAAGTGTTTATATTTATTCATAATAATATATTCTAAATCATTTAATGAAAATACCTAAATTAACAAATAATTCTAAAATTTATTATTTAATAATTTCATTTTAGGGTAAATGTTCAATTCTAATTTACAATTAATGTAAAAATAAAACTATATTTTAAATATTATATCTCAGTTGTTGACATAGTCCTTATTGTGATTAAAATAGATAAGTTAATTTAGGGAATAGTGTAAATATTTATGACAAATATTAATATATTTAGTAAGAAAATAGTTTTTACTGGTTCGTTAAATGTAAAATTAATGGGTAGGTTGGACGCTCCAGACGAGCCTAAAGCGTATGTATTATTTGCCCATTATTTTACAGGTAATAAAGATATCAACGCACTGAGTAGAATATCAAGAGCTTTGAATAATGTAGGTATTGCACTATTTCGTTTTGATTATACTGGTCTTGGTGAAAGCGAAGGTGATTTTACAAATACTAATTTCACATCAAACATTCAGGATTTAATTGCTGCCGCAAATTTTATGCGAGAAAATTTTCAAGCTCCTCAAATATTAGTTGGTCATAGTTTGGGTGGAACTGCAGCAATTGCTGCTGCTGCATTTATTCCTGAGATAAAAGCAGTTGCAACAATTGGATCTCCATGCGACACTGCTCATGTTCAGCATAATTTTGAAAAACATATTGATGAAATTAATATCAAGGGTGAAGCAGAAGTTATTTTAGGTGGTAAGAAATTTAATATTAAAAAGCAATTTCTAGATGATATCCAAAATCAAAACATGCCAGAAAAAATTAAAAACTTAAAAAAAGCTCTGTTAGTGATGCATTCACCAATTGATGAAACGGTTGGAATTCAAAATGCGCAACGAATATATGAATTAGCAAAACATCCTAAAAGCTTTATCTCGCTTGATAATGCAGATCACTTATTAATGAAAAGCGCAGCAGATAGCAAATATGTAGCAGAAGTTTTGGCTGCTTGGGTGAGCAGATATTTAAGCGAATAGATTAGCTATTAGATTAATGATAAAAAACAAAAACTTGCTAAATAGTGCTTTATTAGATAGTATTCCGATTCAATTATTAATTTAATCTTTGTCAAATATGACTGAGCCATATCATATTGAAGGTTCTGAGTTACCTTTTATATCAATGCAAGATCGTAAAATCTATAATAAGTGGCGTTTACGTATTTTAAGCTTCATAATAATAGGTTATGGAACATATTACTTATGTAGGCAAAATTTTTCTATGATCATGCCTTCTTTTATGGAGGAATTTGGATATTCAAAAACTCAAATAGGAATGGTTTTATCATTAGCATCAATTGTATACGGAGTGGGTAAATTTGCTAATGGCTATATTAGTGATAGATCTAATGCCAGAGCTTTTATGCCTCTTGGTTTATTTTTATCAGCCTTAATTACATTTGCTTTAGGCTTTGTTAATGGCATATTTCTATTTGGTTGTTTGTGGATATTAAACAATTGGTTTCAATCAATGGGTTGGCCACCAGCAGCAAGAATGCTTACTCACTGGTTTGCTCCAAAAGAGCTTGGAACAAAGTGGGCATTAGGAGCAGCATCTCATCAAGTGGGTGGTGCTATTACATTAGTATTTACTGGATATTTAGTAGCTGATTTTGGTTGGAGATATGCATTTATATTACCAGGTAGTATAGCATTTGCTATGTCTTTTTTACTTTTTAATCGTCTGCGTGAATCACCTCAAGTTTTAGGGTTTCCATCAGTTGAAGTGTATAAAGGCAGTAGTAATCAGCTTGAAGAAAATTATGGTGAAAATAATTTATCTACCAGAGAAATATTTCATAGAGTCTTTATAAATAAAAATATATGGTTTTTATGCTTTGCCAACATGTGCGTATATATTGTACGTATTGGTATCATTGTTTGGGCGCCATTATTTTTACATGAGTTTAAAAATATATCCTTGACTCATGCTGGATGGCAAGTGGCGTTATATGAAGTGACAGGCTTGCTTGGTGGCTTTGCTGCTGGCTGGTTATCAGACAAAATTTTTAAAGGACAGCGTGGTCCTGTAGGAGTGGTCTTTATGATCTCTCTTGCACTAACATTATTATTATTCTGGAAAATGCCGGTTGGCTGGGAACAATTAAGCTCCATTGCATTAATATTAGTTGGATTTTTTGTTTATGGTCCTCAAGTTTTAATAGGGGTTGCATCAGCTGATTTTGCCTCAAAAAAAGCAATTGGCACTGCTAACGGTTTTGTAGGAACAATGGGGTACGTGGGTTCTGCTTTTTCAGGCTTGTGCGTTGGTTGGCTAATTGATACTTATGGTTGGTCAGGTGCATTCATTTTCTTTATATCAGCTGCGCTTTTAGGGGCTTGGTTTTTTTATCTTACATGGAAAAATAATAAAATAAGTTAAACTCAAAAGTCTTGTTTTAGAGTTCAATATAATTAATTTTAAAATTGTTTTATTTAGAAAAATTAATTGACTATAACCATAATAGTCAGTGTTAGAAAAACTGTTATTTGGTAACATAAAAATCAATAAAAGATAGAAAGATTAAATTTTACTTGAGAAAATCAAGAGTTATACAAATACTCGGTGCATAGAGAATTTACTATAGTAGTTCGATCTAAATCTATATATAGTATTTTTATCAAACCCTAAAAATAATAATAATATCACCTCGCGATTAATATACTAATTACTTAATATACAATTTAATATTTAACGTAAAATTATATATTACCAAACTAGTATGAAAAAAAAATTATCAATTAAAAAAATATTTACAACCAGCCTGTTATCAACTTTAGCGCTGTCTAACATTGAATTTGTGAATGCTTCCAATAACCCATTTTTATATGAGATAAAATATTCAAATAGTGTTATTAAAGATGACCCTCTTCCATTTGATCAAATAGGATTTCTTGATGTAAAAAATATAACTCTCTTGGGAGTTATTAATGTGTCTGATCCTACAGCCTTGGGTATTTTAATTTTAAATTCGTCTCCGACGTTTGAAAATAGTGCAGTTGTTTTTGACAGTATAGTTGGAATCATGAATTTCAATTCTATTTCTACATTTAATCACGAGGTTATAGTTAGAGGCACTACGGATAAGGGCATTAATAACTTTAATGGTAGTAGTATCATGTTTAATGGACCATTGACAGTGGAAAAGAATAGTGGTTTTGGAATTTTAAATTTTGATAAAAGTGAGATGGTTTTCAATGCTCCAGTGATAATTAATTATAATAATGTAGGGATGCAAACTAATAATGGTAGTAATACATTATTTAATGATTTAGTTACAGTTACTAATAATACCGATAGTGGAGTACAGATTGGCGGGACGATGACCTTCAATAAAGATCTTTATCTCGGTAATAATATGGTAGGAATGTATATTTACAATGATTCAATAGCCACAATAAATGGAAATATTACTGCAACTGAGAATAAAGATGGTGACATAATAATATACCCTGCAAATCTTATTTTTAATAATGATATAATTGTTGATGCTGATATTAAAGGGGCTTTTGCGAATGCAGGAAATATAACATTTAATGATGGACCAACAATAAAAAAAATAATAGGAAATAAATCTTTTCCTGTGGCAAATGTAACTTTTGCTGCAAAAGATTTTAAAAAGACAGCTTATTTAAATAATGACATATATGCTGGTGGAATTGAGCTGGGCGAGTTAATAATTGGAGTAGATGCAGATACAATGTTAACTGGAATTACAGAAATAATAACTAACACTACAGTTTTTGATTTAACTAAAGACTTAACATTAAATGGTCCATTAATAGATGGAACTAGTTTAGGGATAAACTTAACAGGAGCAGGTAGGTTGATAATTACTGGTAATAACGCTCTGAATACTGCCATCAAGGCAACTTCCAATGGTAATGGTAATTTAGTATTTACTGGTGGACCTACGATTAACCAGCCGCTGGGAGCAAGTGGCGTTAATTTAGCATCTGTTACATTTAGTGCTGGAGCTGGGAATACTGCTACATTACATAAGAATATAAATGCAAATAAAGTTACTTTTGGAGGAC
>RXKF01000057.1 GCA_003963235.1 Rickettsiales bacterium | reverse complement strand
ATCTTCTTAAATTTGTTAAAAGTTTAAGAAAACTATAATCTTTTTAGTGACTGAAAACCTCTAAATTATTTTCATGCGTAGGCCCTGCTATAGTTGAATCTGTTTTTATTATTTAAATCTATTAATAAAACTCATTTTCTCCATCCTAATTTTTTATCCTTATCCTAAATTCACATTACTACAGCCTAAGAATTATCCTTGGTTACAAAGATTTTTTGCTGATGAAGATAATGCTTTATCGATAATTTTGAATAAGAATGGTATTAATTTATATTTCTTTATTTAGATTGATGTGCAAAAGGTTAATTTCTTGATCAACCATTTGCAGATAGGATCTTAGACATACGATAATAAATAGTATTATATTCTGCATCTTTGCCTGCATATTTTCTAGTTCTGGTTGAAAGACTACCAAATCCTCTAATTTCAATCCTATTGCCTTTAATCAATTCATCTTTAATATAGTTAAAAACACAATTAATTGCATAAATTGCATCATCTTTTTTAAGGTAAGGTAAATTATTTATCAGTTTATTAACTAAATCTTTTTTATTGGCCATAATTTAATAAATTTTTCTATTTATAACTTATAAACTTATATTTAATTTAAAGCAATTTTATTCCAGATAAATTAATTGAAAAAAAACTTGAAATTTTTGTCTCAAAATCATCGAATAATCTCTCATATAGATTTTCTTTACTCTTAAGTTTTTTTTCTATTATGTCTAAATCTCTGGAAATATTCTTCTCTTTATATAACCATTCAAGTGCAGTTTCATGATCACCAACAGCATCAACAAGTTTTAAATCATACGCTTGTCTACCAGAATAAATTCTGCCATCAGCAATTTTTCTAACATACTCTATATCCAAATTTCGTCTACTAGCTACTTGCTCTATAAAATATTCATAAACATTGGTAACGCTATCCAGCATGATTTTGCGAGATTCAATATTTGTTTTTTCAGTAGGATTGGGATTGGCTTTAAGTGGGTTTGATTTAAAATTTTCAAATTTAATTCCCATTTTTTCAGCTAATGCTGTTACCTCAGCCGATTGAATAATAACACCAATTGAGCCAGTGATTGTTCCATTATGAGCAACAATATAATCTCCACCAAGCGCAATTAAATAACCACCAGATGCAGCAAGTGAATTCATCACGACTACAACTGGTTTTGTTTTAGAGATTTTTTTTAGTGAGTTATATATCATTTCAGAGCCAACAGTGCTGCCACCTGGTGAATTGATATCAACTAATATTGCTTTAACTTTGGTATCCTCACCTAATTCATTAATTTTTTTGATCCTATCAAGATCATCCATAATAACTTCTTGAATCCTGATGTTAGCAATATAATCTTTTTTTTCTGTGTTGTGGGTACTGAAGAAATTTTTATTATTTATTTTTTTGTTAATGGCAAATAAGGAAAAAATAATTAAAAATAAAGTTAGAGCTTTCCACCTTATTAGTTGTTTTTTATTTCTTTTGCGTTCAATTAAATAGTCTGGGTTAATCATTATTTATCTCTAATTATTCTTGCTTGTTCCATTTTCCAATCTTTATCTTTAATAGATTGGCGTTTATCATGTAATTTTTTGCCCTTGCCAAGCCCTAGTTCAACTTTAACCTTATTTTTATTGTTAAAGTACATTGATAACGCTATTAAAGTGTAACCTTTTAATTTGATTTTACCAATTATTTTTTTAATTTCCTGTTTGCGCAGCAGTAATTTTCTTGGTCTTTTAGTGTCGTGATTAAATCTGTTGGCCTTAGAATACTCAGCAATATGACAATTATATAAAAACATTTCATTATTAGAAGATGAGGCATGAGTTTCAGCAATTGAAGCTTTTCCCTCTCGAATAGATTTCATCTCACTGCCTTTTAAAACAATCCCTGCTTCAAAGGTTTCTTCAATAAAATATTCAAATCTAGCTCTTTTATTTTGAGCTATAACTTTTTTATACTCAGACATTTTGCTCTAATTTTATAGCTTCTTTAATTGTATTCTTTATCTTGCTTTCTGTTTCACTATTGCTAGATGTTAGGGGTAATCTTAACTCATTCGTGCATAGTTGCATAATATTTGCAGCACATTTTACACCAATAGGATTACTTTCTAAGAATATAGCATTAATTAAGGGCAATATTTTTTGTTGTAATTTTAATGCTTTATGAAAATCATTTGATTGACAATATTGATATATTTTCTTAACTATTTTAGGTAAAATATTTGATAAAACTGAGACACACCCCATCCCTCCATTTGCGCTGTAAGCAAGTGTGCTGCTATCATCCCCAGTTAAAAATGCAAATCCTTCTCTGATAATAGGTGCCAAACGTATCGGTTTTTCTAAGTCATTGCTACAATCTTTAACTGCAGTAATTTTATCAAGTTTACTTAATTCTAGTAGTGTGTTATCAGAAATATCAACCCCTGTTCTGCTAGGATGAATATATATCATTATTGGTAAATTACTAGCATCATTTAATGCTTTAAAATGCTGACATATACCTTTTTGTTCTGGTTTTACATATGGTGGCATGGTGCACATCAAACCACTTAAATTTAAATTTGAAAGCTGCTTTATTCTCTTTAAATCGAAATTAGTATCTAGCCCTTTTAAATTGGCGATAATTTTTATTTTATTATCAGCAAATTTAAGGGCCATGGACAGCAATTCGTAATATTCTTCTTCAGAAAAGCTAGATCCCTCACCAGTAGAGCCACCAATTAAGATAGAATTAATTTCCGCCTTAATCTGGTTATTAATTAGGTTTTCTAAAGAAAGGTAATCAATTTTATTATCCTTAAAAGGAGTGATTAATGCAGTTATAATTCCTTGATATATCATATTTTTTTCCCAACTACTTTTGCGTATTCTTGTTGAAACTTGATTATTATAGTTTCTTTGTTAAATTCAATTTTTTTATTATTAATATTAATTGATGAAACTCCTCTTATTTCAGCAGCAGTTCCTGTTATAAAGCAAGAATCATAATTTTCAATATCATCTAAGGATAATCTTTCTTCTTTAACTTTCATATTAAGTGTCTTGCCAATTTCTAACACGGTCTGGCGTGTGATTCCATTTAAAAACCTATCAGCAATAGGAGTGATTAATATATTATCTTTTACAAAGAAAATATTACTGGTAGAGCACTCAGCAATTTCATCATATGGATCCAAAATTAACGCATCATCATAGCCAGCATTTTTTGCAATTTTTTGTGATACAAGCATCATTGCATAATGAGCAGAAGATTTACATTGAGCTGGAAAAGCATTATTATCAACTTTTCGCCAAGGACTAACGCATAATTTTAAACCATTAACAAAGGGATGATTGGATTCTTGCGCCATAATCAAAAAATTAGTTTTAGCCACTGTGCTATAAAGAGCAATTGAATCAGCACCTCGCCAAATTAAAGGACGAATATATGCATCTTTAAGATTATTGATTTCAAGCAACTCATAAGTAGCTTTTTTTATATCATCCAGCGAATACTCAACTTTTAAAAACATACTTTCTGCTGATTTAAATAATCTATTAGTATGCTCAATAAATTTAAATATTTTACCATCATATGATTTAAGACCTTCGAATACAGCTCCAGCATAATGAAGGCTATGAGTCAATACGTGAATGTAAGCATCTTCCCACTTAATAAATTGCCCATTAATCCAAATATAATTCGATATTTTTTTTGATAATTTAAAATCCATGATCATTTTCAAATATTGTTAGTGGAAATTAGCTGGTCAATTTTATTATTTAGAACTATATTATTTAATATCATTTTTTTTAAACATATTTAGTAACTAGTTACAATGGATAAAAACCCACATATTTTAATCGTAGATGATGATAACAGAATACTAAAACTTTTGAAGAAATTTCTTAACCAAAATGGTTTTTTAGTATCTTCATGCTCAAACGCAAATGAAGCTATGGATCTTCTATCAAATTTTATTTTTGATTTAATGATTTTGGATGTCATGATGCCTAATATTACTGGAATCGAATTTGCAAAAAAAATTAAAGATAGTGGTGCAATAATGCCAATAGTAATGCTCACTGCATTATCAGAACCAGAGGATAAAATCAAAGGATTAGAAGCAGGCGCAAATGATTATATCACCAAGCCATTTGATCCAAGGGAATTACTCCTTCGTATAAACAACTTAATTAACACGCATAAAAAATATAAAAAAGAGCAAGAAATTATTAAATTTGGCAACAATGCTTATAATTTAGTTACAAAAGTTTTTCAGCAAAATGATTTGGATATTAATTTAAGCTCTGCAGAAATAAATTTGTTAGAAACATTTATAAAAGCTGAAAATAACGTTATTTCTCGTGAAGATTTGTCTGAAAAATTAGGAGGTCTCAATTTAAGATCTATTGATGTGCAAATTGTTCGTCTTCGCAATAAAATTGAGAAAGATCCCAAAAATCCACAATTTCTAAAAACTATTCGAAATAAAGGATATGCTTTTTATACTTAAATTATTAAAGCGTAAGTTAATTCCTACTAGTCTTTTGACTAGATTTATGCTCATTATTATTATTCCAGTGTTGATTGCGCAATTACTAGCTGTATATCTCTTCTATCAACGTCACTGGTATAATGTGACCCAACACACAAGCAATCTTATTGCAACAGAAATTACCCAGCTTATCGATGAAATTATCAATAATAAAATTTATAAAAAACAAGGTGAGTATTTGAGTCTTGAATATGATATTATTAATCAAAAAAAATTACCGAATTTTCCAAAGAATTCTGTTGAAGAGCTTGAAATATTAAAAAAATCAATTAATTTTGAATTAAATAAAGATTGTGTTATCCACGCGCCTGATAACAAGAATATTTTTATATATCTTATGCTTGAGCAAAATTTATTAAAAATAAAGCTTCCTTATAAATTATTATTAAATCCCACAACTGACATTTTTGTATTATGGATAATCTTCCTTACTTTATTTTTGCTTTCTGTCTCATTAATTTTTTCGAGAAATCAAATTAAATCAATCATTGAATTGACTTATGCAGTAGAAAGCTACGGTCTCAATAGAAAAAATAATAAATATAAACCATCTGGCGCTAAAGAAATAAGGCAAGCTGGTTTAGCTTTTCTAAAAATGAGAGATCGAATCAAAAAGCAAGATTTAAAACGGACGCAGCTTCTTGCTATGATTTCTCATGATTTAAAAACTCCATTGACCCGTATGCGCTTGCAAATAGAATTTATGGAAAATTCTGAAGAAAAAGAGGAGTTGCATTATGATATCATGAGTATGCAACATATGATTGACTCATACTTAGATTTTTCAAGAGGAGAGGGTGGAGAAGATTTTCAAAATATTGATATTAATGAATGGATAAAAATATATGTTAAAAGAAAATGGTCAGGCTATAATATATTAATTGAGAATGATATAAACCCTATTGTTACCTTGATAAAACCATTTTCTTTTGAACGTGCAATTACTAATTTAATTGGCAATTCATTTAAATATTCTACTTTAGTAAAAATTTCTGTTTTTTCAAATGATGAAGATGTTATAATTAATATTGAAGATAATGGAATTGGAATTAAAAAAGAAGAAAGAAAATTAGTATTTAAGCCATTTTATCGTGCTGATAAATCGCGATCACTTGATAATTCTCCTGGAGTTGGTTTGGGTTTAGCTATCACCAAGGAGATTATCAATGGTCATCACGGCATTATAACGCTTGATGAAAGTCTGTCTTTAAAGGGATTGTTGGTTATAATTCAACTGCCAATTAAAAAATAATAGAAAAAATTATGAAGCAGAAACTGGATCATTTAGCAATAATTATGGATGGTAATGCTAGGTGGGCTAAAATTTCAGGAAAAACTAAGGCTCAGGGGCATAAAAAGGGTGCTCAAGTAGCAAGGTCTTTACTGCCTCATCTCACACGCTTAAATATAAAATATCTTACATTGTATGCATTTTCTTCAGAGAATTGGCAAAGGCCAGAAGAAGAAATTTCTACGTTGATTAATTTGCTTAGTTTTTATATTTTAAATCAAACTAAAATATTAAATAAATATGGAATTAAACTAAAAATTATTGGTAATTTAGAAAAATTATCTAGCTCATTACAACAGAAAATTCAAAAATCAATTGATGATACAAAGCATAATGAATCGGTTACTTTATGCATTGCTTTTAGCTATGGAAGTCGATTTGAAATTATCAACGCTGTTCAAAAAATTATTGATTCTGATATTAAACAAATTAATGTAGATAGCTTTAAAAATTTTCTATATGATGCAACCATGCCAGATGTAGATCTTTTAATTAGAACTAGTGGTGTCTATCGTATTAGTAATTTTTTATTATGGCAATTAGCATATGCAGAGTTATATTTTACAGAGAAATATTGGCCAGATTTTACCATCAATGATCTAGAAGATGCAATTAATGATTACTCAAATCGTCAAAGAAATTTTGGTGGCAGATAAACAA
This sequence comes from Rickettsiales bacterium, assembly GCA_003963235.1. Classification (GTDB taxonomy): domain Bacteria; phylum Pseudomonadota; class Alphaproteobacteria; order Rickettsiales; family Rickettsiaceae; genus Megaera_A. Next base: position 4,264 of record RXKF01000057.1, on the reverse strand, counting down.
AAAAAACATGAATAATTTAGCTTTACGTATTATTTCAGGAGCAGTACTTGGTAGCATCTTTTTACTATCAATTTTTTATATGCGTCCATTATTTAATATTATTTTATATATGATAGCTACATTAATGCTACTGGAATGGTATGATATGACTAAAGTAAGTGTAATAAGCAATATTATAGGTCTAATATTAATTCCTATCTCCATAGCTTCATTATTATTATTATCATATATTGATTATAGTGGCTGGTTATTAATAACTTACTTTACCATAATATGGAGTGTAGATATTATGGCTATGTTTGGTGGTAAGCTTATTGGTGGATATAAATTAGCTCCTCGTATTAGTCCCAATAAAACTATTAGTGGTTTATTATGCGGAATTTTTAGTGCTGCTTTATTAGTTAATATTTTAAGCATGATTTCGCCATCCTCAATTAATATATCTGAGATATTTTTAAAAACAGAGTTAACGATATACACATTAATGTTTGGTATTCTAGCACAAATAAGTGACCTTACAGTTTCAGTATTTAAAAGAAAATTTGGAATAAAAGATACAGGAACAATTATCCCAGGTCATGGTGGAGTGCTTGATAGGTTTGATAGTATTATTCTAACTGCACCAATCTTTGTTTTGTTTATATTAACAAATTTTGTCAATATTATGTAAGTTTATATGATAAATATTATTCGACAATTTAAAATATCTAAAAAAACAGTTTTTAATATTTTAGTATTTTTAATGTTAATTTATTTTATATTTCATTCAATTTATGGCAGCAGAGGAATTATTGCCTATTTTAAATTGCAAGCTGAATTGGAAAAATCACATGCAAAACTTGAGATATTAAGAGCTGAAAGATTAGAAATTGAAAATAGAACAAAATTATTAAGACATGGCTCTATTGATAGAGACATGCTTGATGAAAAAATTCGTAACGTTCTTGGATTTTCTTCTCCTAAAGAAAAAATATTTAAAGCAAATACTATAGAAAATATTGAAATAAAACCAGAGAATGTTGGAGATTAACAGTGAAAATAACAGTTTATAAAAATGACTTGCCTAATGATTTTATATTATCGGGCGATTTAGCAATTGATACCGAGACTATGGGTCTTAATTTGCATCGTGATAGATTATGTGTCATTCAGATTAGTAATGGTGATGGTGACTCATATTTAGTGCAATTTGTTGATGGCAAATATAATGCTTCAAACTTGCAAAAACTTTTATCTAATGAAGATAGCGTTAAAATATTTCATTATGCAAGATTTGATGTAGCAATAATTAAGAAATATCTTAATGTTGATTTAAAAAATATTTTTTGCACGAAAATTGCTTCCAGATTAGTGCGCACATATACTGACCATCATGGATTAAAAGATCTTTGCCGAGAATTGTTAAATATTAATATTTCTAAGCAACAACAATCATCAAACTGGAGTGCACCAGAATTAAGCGAAGATCAACAGGAATATGCGGCAAAAGATGTGATATATCTTCATGCTTTAAGAGATATATTAGCAAAGCGACTAATTGAGCTTGATAGAAATAAAATTGCTCAAAAAATGTTTGAGTTTCTTCCCACTCGTGCTGCGCTGGATTTAATTGGCTGGAATGATGTTGATTTGTTTGCTCACAGTTAAAAAATATAAAAATTATGAATTATTCAAGTACTGCTAAATTAAATATTAAAGAACAATCAACGGCATTAATGGTGCTTGCAGAAAATATACCAAATGATTTTTCTTTATTGATTGAATATATATTATGCTTAAAGGGTAGGGTGGTTCTAGTCGGAATGGGGAAGAGTGGTTATATTGCGAAAAAAATTGCCGCAAGTCTTTCATCTACTGGAACACCGTCACTTTATATCCATCCAGGCGAGGCAAGTCATGGTGATTTAGGCATGATTACTAAAGACGATATTGTTATCATGATTTCTAATTCAGGTGAAACAAGAGAATTATGTGATACTATTAATTATTGTAAAAAACTTGATATTAAGATAGTTGCAATCACAATGAATGAAGATTCAACTTTAGCTAAAAATAGTGATTTTTTACTAAAACTACCTCAATCAAAAGAGACATCGTCAATTGCTGCTCCAACCACTTCGGCATTGATGACTTTATCTCTTGGAGATGCCTTAGTAACTGTGTTACATGAAGCTCGCGGATTCACAGCCGATGACTTTAAATTATTCCACCCTGGTGGTAAAATTGGTGTTAATTTACTCAAAGTTGCTGATTTAATGCATAAAAATGATGAAGTGCCAATAGTGCGTCATGATACAAAATTTACTGATGTTATCGTAACCATTACAACTAAACGTTTAGGGTGTGCGCTTGTTATTGATAAAAATGATGAGCTTATAGGTATTATTACTGATGGAGATTTAAGACGACACATTCATGAAGATTTGACAAAAAAATTAGCTCATAATGTAATGTCTGAGAAGCCAGAGCACATCAGGCCAGAAAAATTGGCAATAGAGGCCTTGGTAATTATGAACAAAAAACTAATTACAATTTTACCAGTTATAGAGCATAATAAAATTATAGGTATAATTCATATTCATGATTTACTGAAAGCGGGAATTGGTTAATGAATAATTTAAGAAAAACTCAAAAAAGAATACAAATCATCAAATATACGTTATTATTATTTGTTGGTTGTATTATTTTTTTAGTTTTATTATCAATATTTATGGTTGACTCAAAATTCAATGAAAATTTAATTTCTCAAACTGAAAAAAAACAAACCTATAAGCTCAAAGATGATTGCTCGTTAAGTATTAATAGTTCAATTATAGAAGGTGTAAATAATGATCTTCCATATAGAATTGAAGCTAAAAATATTGTTAAAGATAGAAGCAATAATTATATCTTGGAAGGAGTATCGTGTAAATATTCAGGAAATCAAGGTGACATTATTATTGATTCTGAAAAAGGGTTTTTAGATGAAATTGCCAAGAAATTATTCTTAAATGAAGAAGTAAACGTAGTATTTAATGACATGCGTCTCAGAAGTAGCCATCTTCATTTAGATATAACTACTAATGACTTAAAAAGTGACAAACCAACAATTGTTGATTTTAAAAATTCTTATATTAAAGCAAATCAAGTACAAACTAAAAACTCTACTGACATTATTGAATTCAAGGGTGGTGTAAAAACTGTTTTTGATATTGACGATTTTTAATAGTTCATTATTTAAAAAATAATGAACTAAAAAGTAAAATAAGAAATACTAGAACAAATATAAATATGGCAGTTTGTTGGTTGTGAAAAATATGATTTTTTTTTCTTAATTGTGTTTCTAAACTATTAAATGACCAGCTTTCAACTAACTCCTCTTTTTTTTGTATATTGAAATAATTCAAGCAATAAAAAAAACATTTCCCTATAAGTTCAATAAGATTAATTGATTTTGTTTTGAAACGTGTTGGCGCAAATTTATATGATAAAAATATTGCGGATATTAGTATAATTATTTGTTTAATACTATGATTAATGAATGTATTTTGATCGCTGATTATTAACAATTTAGATGTCAATAAAGATACAAGTATAAATAATATTATGCCAACAATAAACATAGCTTGTCTTGCCCAATTATTTGTGTGAACAAGTGGTTGATTATTGTTTTTTAACAAGTATTTCCAAGGCACAGAAAAGGCAGCTATAAAAGTTGATATATTTATTAAAAAATAAATCATACTACCACTATATTCTTGAGCAATAATTGTTTTTGCAGAGAAAGTTAAAGTGCCAGGAACACATAACATTAAAGTAATAGAAATGAATAATGTCAAGGTAATAGGTTTATTTATGCTTGAAATTTCCAATTGTTTATTTGAAATATCTATCAAACATATGCTGAGTATTAATTTATAAAGGATATGCACGCTTAAATAAAAACTTATTGCATATATTACTTGTTGACTGCCATTACTAATTCCAAACAATATAAAACCCATAGCATTTATAGATAAATATGATAAATAGCGTAAAACATTATTCTCAAATATCATCTTTAAACATGAATAACAGATCATTACTGCAGCCACATATTTAAGAGCATCATAACCAGCAAAAAATTTGATAAGTAAAACTAACGATATTTTAGTAGTAAATGAGATTAAATATAAAAACCCACTCGGTGATGCTTTTGAATAATAGTTAATCATCCAGCCAGAAAATGGGAAGGCTGCAATATTAATGACCATTCCAGCAAGCATAATGATTAAAGCCGAAGATG
>RXKF01000050.1 GCA_003963235.1 Rickettsiales bacterium | reverse complement strand
GCATATCTAATTGAATTTTTGCATCTTCAATTTCTTTTAATACATTCTTTTTATATGTATCAGATATATTTTTATCGTCTTTAATTCTATTATATTCTTGTTGTTTAGCTAATAAACTGTCATTTAATTTTTTTGTTTCTTTATGACCGTCTTGTAATTGCTCTACAGAAACTTCTTGAATTTCAGTTAAAGATGTAGGAAAAGCATTTAAATTATTTTCATAATCTATTTTTTTCTTATCGTAAGAATGTTGTAAAGCTAATTTAGCTGCTTCATTAACAAATTCATTATGTTGTTCAATACTATAAGAAGCTTTATCAGTTGCAGGAGTAATATATTTTTCAATAGTTTTTCTATCTTGAAATGTTTGATAAGCTTTATTTAAATCTTTTTGAGATTTTAAATTTATATTATTTCTTAATTTTTTAGCATTTTGATATTCTGTTTTTCTAGCTATATCATTTTTAGATAATTTTTCTAGCATTTGAATATCTTTAGAAGAATAACCTGTTAATAAAGTTAACAAAGATTCGTCATCTAAAGGTATATCTTGTCTTTTTATAGGTTCGTAAGTTTGAGTTTCTTTATTAAAGAATTTATTAAAGTTTTCAACTTGTTTTTCTTGATTTAAAAAATCTTTATATTGTGTTTCTACTTTAGTTTTTAAAGCATTATAAACTTCTGAATATTCTACTTTTTTTCCTGTAATTAAATCTTGAGTAATTCCTGTAAGTTTATCTAATTTATATGTTTTTTGTTCACCATTTCTATCTACTCCATAAACTATATTTCCTTCTTTCCAATCGGTTATAGTTTTAAAAGTATCATCATAAATTTGTTTTGTTTGGTCTTCTAATATATCAACTCCTGAAAATATATTTTTAATTTGCCCTGTTATTGGGTCTATTTCTACAGGCTTATTATTTTGAAGTTGACTTAAAGTAATTGCATAGTTATAATCATCTTCTCTTAATTTACCTTCTTCTTTTTTCTTATTTAAATCTTTATAATAATTGACAGTATTTTCTCTACTTTTTTTAGCTCCTATTAATAATTGATTAGTTTCAAAATCTTTTTTAGCTTTAGCTACTGCAAAAGCAGCATTTTCATAATCACCTTTATCTACAAAATTTTGAAATTGTTTTTTAATATTATCAATAGCTTCTAATTTAGTTTTATAATCTATAGAATTAATATCTAAATTTTTAGCTAAAATATCTAATTTATCTATTTTATTATAATTATTAATAAAATCTTCATTAAGTTGTCTATTTAATGCTTTTACTTCTTGTACAGGTTTACCCATGTATAAATTTTCAGGTTCAGCATAACTTAAACTATCAAATATAGGCATAATTAAATTGCTTTTAGTGTAAAACTATAAATTTTTACTAATATAGTAAGAATTTATAATATTTACAAATTATTGTTATTATTTTATGTATTTTTCTTTAGGGTACATTTTTTTAAATTTAGCTAAATCATTAGGTCTATTAGCTAATCTTTCTTCTATTAATTCATATTGGTCTGGATTACTTCTTAATCCTTCAGCAAAATCATTAGAATCTAATTGATTTGCTAAAGCAGAACCTGTATTATCTTTTAAAGCGTCATTAAACATTCTACTACTATCTAAATTAGAACTTCTTTTATCTTGTAAACCTTTCATCATATCTTTAGTAAGGTTTTCCATATTTTTAGATTTTTCTGCTCTAATTTGTGCTTCTCTATTCATTTTATTAATATTATAATTATCTTTTAAAGCTAAATTTTGATTTATTATATTTTGAGCATTAGCTTGATTTTGATTATTTATTTGTTGAATATTTAAAGCATTTTGATTTTTTAATCTAGTTTCTTGATTTTCTTTATTTGTAAAAATATTATTTCTATTTTTTAAAGTTTCAGAAAACGCTGCTAATTTATTAGCTCTACTAATAGAAGAAGATGAAGTATTATCATCTATATTTTTATTAAATTGTCTATAATAATCATTAGCATCTTGCAATTGTTTATCTACATTTATAGTAGTTTTTAAAGGCATTGCACTAGCGTTCATTATTTGTCTTATTTCATTTTTAGGAATTTTAGGCATTTTATTAGTTAACATATTATTATATACATTATCTATCATAGGTATAGATTGACCTAAATAATTATCTATTCTTCCATAAAATTCTCCTCCTTGTTCAAACTTTTTAACTTGATTTTCTATGCCTAATTTGTCTTTTAAATTTTCTTGATAATTAAAAAGTTTTGAAAGCTTATTATTATTATTATCAATACTTCTTTTAGAAGTATTTTGACTTATTCTATCAAAATTATTCTCTAATTTATCTTCATATTTACCTAAATCTTTAGAGATTTTTTCAGCTTCTTTTGCTATGGTTTTGCCATTAATATATGGTAATCGGTTGCTAAATACTTTATTTCCTTTTACTACTTCACCATTTTCAACTTCGGCAAAAGGTACTCCTTTATGTTCTAACATAATACCTGTTTGTCCATCTTTATTACTATCTTGTTCATGCGTATCTCCTATAGCTTTTTTAGAATTATTACTTAAAGATTTTAATACTCCTCCTGGTGCATATGTATAACCTCCAAATTTATTTTCAATTATAATATTTTCTTTTAAATTTGGGTTTTTAATAGTTTCTTTTTCGTTTAACATTTTATTCCAATCTACTACATTTCCTTTAGAATCTAAATAAAATTTATTATCACTTGATTGAGGTTTTGAAAGGTCTGTATAACCTATAATACCTTGTGAAGCAAATTGAAAGTCTACAGCTTTTCTTTTATTTTCTGTATTAGGTTTTGAAGTTTTATTGTTGTTCAAAACGTTATTTATTAAAGGCTTAGTTTCGGTATTTTCTTTTCTTTTAAACAAACCATAATCAACTCCACCATCTTTTAATTTTTGTTCTCCGTAATAATAATAATCATTACCTTTTTTATATATAGCATCTTTAGTTTTATTACTACCTGATACGTATTCAAATCCTAAATTTTTTGCGATTTCAGGAGTTATTCCTTTAATATCGTTACTTACTAAATCGTCTTTATCTTTATTAAGACTTCTACTTAAATCTGTTACTTTTAAATATTCTTTTTTATATAAAGGTTTAACTTCTCCACCTCCTGGATATTTAGGTAAAACAGCTCCATACTTAGCATATATACTAGCATTTGCATTGCCTGTCATACTATTTACAGCATAATACCCTTGATTATACATACTTTGTTGAAGTCTTTTTTGGTCATCTATTTGTTCTTGAAGTCTTCTGTTATATAATTCTTCTTCTCTTTTTTCTCCTGCTATTTTAGCATTAAGTTTTTTAGCTTTTGATTTTCCTAAAAAAGCACCTCCAACAGCACCTACTCCAGCTCCTATAGCTGTACCTATTCCAGGTGCTATCATAGTACCTATAGCAGCCCCTTGTCCAGCCATACCTAAAGCACTACTTGCTATATAACCTCCTTCATTAACAGTACCGTCTTCTTTAGTAGACATTTCTTCTCCATACATTTGACCCATTTGACCTAATTGACCAAAAGGAATACCAGTTAATCCACCTGCGTTATATTTTTTAACTCTTACAAATTTTTTATTTTTCATTATCTATCAGATTTTATGAAATTACTTCCTACTAAAGTAAGATGTAAGTTTCTTTGGTTTATATTATTATTTATTAAACGTACTATTATATATTTTGAAATGAATTTATTTTTATTAAACCATGCTTTATTATGGTCTATACTCAAAAGTATAAAAAAATTCTTATCATCTTTAAATAAAGTGGTTTTATTAGTTAATAAATCTTTAAATTTATTAAAATTCCAAGTGCCTTCTGTATTTCTAACATCTTTACCATGCCAAAATAAACCACCATCTTTTAAATCTATTACACCGCTAAATTGATTATCGTTATAAATAGCTATATTTGTAAATGTATCTTTATCAGAAATTATATTATTTAATTCTGATACCGTAATCCATTTAAAATTATCAAATCTTTTTGTTTCTAATGGAGCTTCATTAAAAACTACATCTATATAACTAAGTCTTGGAGTTTCATCGGTATATTTTGTTTTTCTTGTTTTACTATTATGTTTATAAACTTTAAAATTATCGTTATTAAAAATTAATAAGTTACTTCTATTACCGCTTATAAAATCAGGATAATAATCATGAAAAGATACCCATCCTCCATTACCTTCATTTAATATAGGACTATAAGATAAAGTAAATCTATAATCTTCAGGCTCTATTACGTTTTTACTTATAATTAATCTATTATATCTTTCATCAAAAGCTATAGTATAACCTTGACTTAAAAAAGGATTATCTATATTTAATATTTTTTGAGAACCATAAGTATTAAAAAAATTATATAAGCCTTTAGCACTAATCTCCTCTAAGGCTTGACTTTGTTTATATATAAAAACTTTACCTGCTTTTTGGTCTATAAAACAATACCCTAATTTACATAAAATACAAGCAAATTGTGATTGTGTTCCAGCATAACCTTCATTTATAGATAAAATTTCTACAGGAGGTCTATCAAATACTTCACTTGTACCTAAAAATACTTCACCACTATTACTTGCTAAACTATCTTTTATTTGAGCTATTAATAATGTATGTTCTAAATGTATATATAGTATTTTATCTCCTCCTAATAGATTCCAAATTTGCCCTTTATTTTTAATAGTTTCATAATAATTATTACTTTTAAATATTCTCCAATTTATATAATTACTTTCTAAACCGTCAGTTAAACTAAAAGCAACCCTATTTCTAAAAATAGAAACATCTCCATCTGTACAATTATCAGATGGGTAATAAATTTCACTTTGATTAAAATCATTAATAGCGTTAAAATCTTTATTATATCCATACCAACTAGGAGTTGGATTTCCATATTTAGGAAAATAATATTTATTTAATGCTATATCTTCATTTCTTAAATTAATATTAGATGCACTTTCTACAGGTAGAAAAAATGTTGGTGGATTTGAAGTTGTAGCATCTACAAATCCATGACCATTTATGTATACATCTCCTCCGTACATTTTAAAAGGAGCTATTAATCCTCCTCCTGTAGGTACTTTTATGTGTCCTTCACATTTAATTAATTTTTGATTCTGAAAATCTCTATATACATTTTTTCTATATACGCATATATCAAATAAAGTTCTAGGATAAGTAGAATTTAAATAATTTTCAGTTAATTGTCCATGTCCTCCTACAATCCAAATACTATCTGCTTTATTTGTGTTATTTGTAGGTATTGTAGTATTTTCTCCTACATAAAACTTTTTAGTAATAAATTCAATTTTAACTGGCTCTGCTACATAAGTTACTAAATTATTTATAGTATCTTGATAAGTAGCTAAAGTAGCTAAAACAGGTCTTACTAAAGGTTTTAAATAATTTCCTAAAATAGGAGCTTTACTAGTCATTAAATCAAAAGTATGAAATCTACCTTCTTTAATATAATCGTTTGCAACTATTCTAATATTTGAATTATCTCTTTTTGCATATAAAATTTCTAAACAGTCTAATTTATCAGCTATATTAGAAGGTATATTAATATTTGATACTTCTATACCCATAACTTTGGCTGTAGTATCAGCTTGTGTAAAAGTTACAGTTAATAAAGAATTATGATGAACCTCATAAGCTCCATCTAAATGATGATTATCTGCACTAGTGCCTGTAAACTGTCCATTCATTACGGAATTATCATGAATATCAAAAGGCTTTTTATGAATATCATAATAATAAACTTCATATTCTATTTCTAAATTATCAGAAGAGCTTATAGAAATATTAGTATCTAAATACTCATATTGAGTAATAGTATAAGGAGGAGGATATCCACTTACAGCAGTACCAGAAGGAAAAGAACTACTTATATAACTTCCATTATTAGCATCATATTTAGCTACAAAATTATGCAAAGCTGTTCCATTTTTAAATAAAGTCCAATAAATTTCACATTTAGCTCCTGTATTTACACCAGGAACTAAAGGACTTACTACAGCACCAAAAAGATTTAAAACTGTAGCAAATTTTAAATTAACTGTACCAGAAGAAGGAAAACCATCTATTCTAGTTCTATTTCCTACAACAGATAAATTTAATCCTGTCATTATTCCAGCATAACCATCATAAAATAAAAAATAATCTCCACTACCATTAGTAGTACCATTACTACCATTATTTTGTTCGCTTGCTGTTCCTATAGTACCTATAGTACGTTCTATTTGACCTAGAACTTGACCCGGAGTTTGATTTGTTAAATCTATTAAAGTATTATAATCAGGAAAAACATGATGTCTAACTTTTCTATTAGCTACAGAAATTGCTGGAATATTAGAAAAATCTGGATGTATGCTTAAAGGATTATTAGGGTCTAAAGGATATTCTTCATTTTCATTTTCCCAAAACCCCATAACGTTACCTGCTTGATTAGTATTAAAAATTCTAAATTTAGGAATAGGATTTCCTCCATCTAAGTCATTTAAATCAGAAGGGGTTGCAGTTGGATTTAAAATTGTATCATCTCCTGCAACTTTAACACGACCAGGAATATGAAAAGCTTTTGTATAACCTCCATTATTTTTTAATTTACCTCTTAAATAAAACGCATAACATTCGCCAGATTTAAAAGATTTATTAAAAAACACCATAGTACCATCATGAAAACTACCTTCTACAAGTAATGCCCCGTTATTTAAATCAGTTTTAAATTTTTTATTTAAATTTACTTTTCTATCTCTTACCCATTTAATAGTTGCAACATTAGCAATTAATTGTAAATTAATATCTTCCTCTTTTTCTAAATTACCTATATATAATTTTCTTTGTAAAGATGTAATAGTTTTAGCTTTTTTATAAGCTACATTTGGAATTAAGACTTCATTTATATCTAATTCTACAATAGTTTTTTCTGCTCCTGTAATAACTACATTTAAATTACTACTATTAATAGTATAAGAAGCATTATAAAAAGCACTTGTTACTCCATTTTTTACATATAAATATCCTATTCTTAATTTTTTATAATTAATATCTAAATTAGTAAAATTAATATTTATTGCTTTATTTGTAGCATTACCTCCTTTTTCTCCTCCTATATAAGTAGGAGATTCTAAACCATCAGTAAAAATAGGTATTCCATTATAAGTTTCACTCCAACTTGTATAAGTACCATCTATTAATTCATAGCTTATTATAGGGTAATATACTCCACTTAATAAATTTCCTTGTCCATCTAAAATTTCTAAGCTATATTCATTAATTGTAGGTAATAACCAATTTGTAAAAATATCTAAATATGCTTTTGCTTTATCTAAATCAAGAGGATTTATATTATAAGAAGGTAAAGAAATTCTAAAAGGTATGCAATCTATATTTAATATACGAGGTTTATTATAATTATCTGTCCAAGCAATAATTCTATTATCATTAAATTTAGTTTCAAATGTTCCTTGAATTGGATAATTTTGATTAAAATTTAAAATAGAATCTTTAATTAAAGGTACATAAGATTGACTTGAATTTATAATCCCTATTTCACTATCATTAGGGTTAGTAGTGCCAAAAAATAAAACTCTATCAATGTTCATAGTAATAACTCCTATTAAATTTTTATTAATAGGGTAATTATCTATAGCTCCTTCTTCAAATTGAGTAATATTATCAAATCCGTATTCATTAGTAATAGATTGTAATTTATCTAATACTAACATATTTCTAGCATCTCTCCAAGTACCTTCAGGTTGGTCTATAGGAAGTTCATCTTGTCTTAAACCTTTACTTAATTTTTTCATATATTATTAAGATTATTACCTAAAATTTGAAAACTTTGAACTAAATCTCCTGGTTTAGATGTATTAGAATTTACTCCACCTCCAGAAACTACAGTATTAAAAAATTCATTAGTCATATTAGTAGAACGAGCTAATCCCATCCATGATTTTTTAAATACTTCATAACTATCTATATCAGGCATACGACATCTATTTTGAGCTTTAGGATAATATCTTTCCCATTCTTTTCTACAAAACTCAAAATTTATTGTTTGATGTTTAAACCCTCTTAAACACATTTTCATTAAAACGTACCAAGTTAAAGCTTCTCTATAAATAGCGTCATCTATTATTAAAGGGAAGCCGTCACAATCTACTTCTAAACCTAAATAATAAATTGTAATACATTCTTTTTCAAAAGTAGTATGTATATAATTTGGATTTAAACTATAACTTTCTTGTACTTCGCATACTAAATTATCTAAGCAACTACATTTTTTAAATTTATGGTTTATTCCTCCACTTTTTTGTAATCTTTTTCCTTTATATTCTATTCCTAATAACATCTCTAAATCACAAGGGAGTTTTGCCCTGTAATCTACAGTTTCTACAGTTTTTGAAAGTTCTGCATAACCTTGATAACATTTCATTATTTCTATTGCATCTGCAATCCATTCAATAGCATCTTCAGTCCATGAACTATTACTAGGTTTAAAATCTCTATATATTTGTGCTAATATTTTATTAACAGAACAAGTTTTATAAGTCATTATATAAAATTTTTTAAAAGTTCGCTATTAGAAGTTTTTAATAATGATAATTTATTAATATTCCCTAATTTACCTCCTGTAGAAGTGTTATTATAATAAGTAGGTTTAAATCTATAATACGCAGAATTTAAAACTTTTACTTTACTTTTTACCCAATTCCATAAATAGTCAAAATCTTTTTGGAAATAAGTAATATACTTTTCTCCTCCATTATCTTTTATAATTCTAAATTCTTTATCTCTTTCTAATACTTTATATAAAATACCTCCTTTATCTAAAATTTCTTTTTTCTTTTTATTTGTAGCGTTCCAGTCAATTTTTTTACCATATTTAGAACATTCTACTTTTGCTATTTTAATATCAGATAAATTAAAAGGTAAATTAAATACATAACCTTTGTAAACTATTTCATCTGAAATAGTTTCATTAAAAGAATTTAATATATCTTTATAAACTTCATAATTAGGTATAGTTTTTACTATTTCTTTAGTTTTTTCTAATTTTTTAATATTTTTGTTAATTTCACAAAGAACGTTTAATATTCTTTTTAACTTTTCTGTATCAATTCCAAATTTTTCAGTATTACTATTAATTCGTAATTTATAATTTAAATTATAATTAGTTATATTTTTTAAATCTTCAAAATTTATACGAGTAAAATTATTAATATAAAATTGATAAGGTTCTAAAGATTTTAATATATAATTTTTACTATTTATATATTGATTTAATTCTTTTTCAACATCTACTTTAGTAACTTTACTATTAGTTACTAATAAATTATACATATATTTTGTATTAACTATCATTATTTTTTATCTATATCTACATTAATTTCTTCATCATTAGGATTTAAAATTTTAAATTCAGAAGATAAAATACCGTTTATAATTTGTTGAACTAAATCAGCAGGACAAGGAAAAGGCATATCATCGTTATAACAACTATCACTTGTACAACTATTGTTAATAGTTTCTGGAAATTCTACTATATATTGTAAAGCTAATTTTTTAAGTTTTAAATTATTAAAAACATATATATAATTATTTATATATGAATATCTTATACTATTACTAGTAAATTTATTATAGCAAGTATAAGGAATTTCTTCATATTCTACTTCAGGAAAAGCTTTTCCATCTACAGTACCTATAAATTTAAATAAACTATCATTTTTTAATCTTACAGGTGTAGGTATTACATTTTTAGTTCTCAATACTTGAACACAATCTAAATTGAAATTACAAGAATCTGCTTTATCTACTTTTATTAAATCCATATAAAAACGTTGCAAAAAAGAATTACTCATTCCATTTGCAGCTACATCTCTACGAATTAATAAAGCTCTCCAATACTTAACACTAAATTTTATATTTTCTTTTAAAATATAATTTAAAGGTTCATTTAAAGCGTATGCAATTCTTTCAGCTATTTCATTTAAAGTTAACATTATTTTTTATTTGTTTGTTCGTCTTTTGTTTTAATTTTACCTAAAATTAATAACTCTGTATGAGTTTTTATAGTTATTAAAGTATCATTCATATTTTTTTGAAAATTTCGTATTTCATCAACATCTTTATTAACATTTTCAATCTTTTCTTTACTTTCTTGTTTATGTTCTGTTAATTCTTTAGTAAACTCTTTTTTAACTTGTTCTATTTTATTACTTAAACTAGTCATATCTTTAGTTTTTTGTTTATCAGAATAATATAGTCTTACTAAAACTGTAATTGCAGTTATAACCCAAGTACCAATAAAAGTTAAAATAGCCCATAAAGGTATTGTATAGTCTATTATTTTTTGTTGTTCCATAAAGAAGATAAGTTTATATTGTTTTTAAATTTAATTAAAGCTTCTACTATTTTATCATTTACTAGACCTGCAAAAAAAGCACCTTTATTACCTACAGAAAAGCCTGTAATGTCCTCTCCGAAAGATACTCCGACTATAATAGAAATTATACTTAAAAATAATCTTAATATATTATCTTTTAACCAAAAAGATAATGAAAATCCCCCATTTCTTTTTATTTTATTTTTATGTCTTAATCCTTCTAATAGTAAAGAAAAGAATAAACCTATTAATGCCCATATTAATAAAGATATAAAACTTTCAGTAGTTTGACCGTTTAAAATATTTGTTTTTAATTCTATCGTATTCATATTGTATTAATAATTATTTTCCTTTTTGTTCTTTTTCTTTTTCTACTTTTATAATAAAAAT
>RXKF01000029.1 GCA_003963235.1 Rickettsiales bacterium | reverse complement strand
CGAAAGATTCTTTGGTAGATTAAAAGAAAATAAAAGAATTGCCATGAGATTTGATAAAATGGATCATTCCTTCCTTAGTTTCATTGCTCTTGTTATCGCCAAATTATTTAAATTATTTTGTTAACAGTGCCATAGCTTCAACTTACTTTAAAAGAAAATTTCTATTTTCACTATCTAATGATTCTAGGTATTGATATAAAGAATTAGTATGCTTATCAAATAGTAAATTTAAATACCTCTCTAAATTATCATTATTTATTTCTGCATTAAAGTTTGCGTCATTTAACTTAAAGCTTTCTTTCATAACTGATAAAATTGAATTATAACTCTCCTTAGACACATCTTCAATTATCTTGATTATTTTTACTAAAAATTGATTATCTAATTCATTATATTTTTGCTTAATATTTTCGCTATAATTAACTAAAGTTGAGCTACTTCTTGGAAGATGATCATCATATAATAAATAATTTTTAATAGTATTGAACAATATTTCACTTAAAATTTTATCATTTTGAATTTCCTTGATTAATTCTTTATCATCAGAATCAAGATCACTTAGGACATAAATTTTATAAGCTAATTTAGAAACATCAACTTTTTTCTTTATATTTTCGTCATAATAATTGCTTAAAAAATTATCTTCTTGAGCACCATGTTCAAGTAATAATTTGATAATTTCTAGATTATTTTTGTTATAAGCTAAATCTAATAGATTATAATTATCCTCATTCATTAAACTTTTAATATCACGCAGTTTAGGATGATAGTTTAATAACTCTTGAATCATCTCTGGTGAATTATTTTTTATTGCAATTTTAAAAATATTAATTATTGAATTATCTTCAAAAATTGTTTCATGGTTTTTCCTGTTTAAAATTTCATGAACTTTCTTAATATCATTTTTCTTTGCTGCTTTAATTAAATCCTTAAAAATAACGGATAGTTTTTTTTGTTTAAACATAATGATATGTTTTTGTTATTTTTGCTGAATACTACAATAACGCTATTAATATTACAAATAAATTAAAAAGAAAAATATGCTATAATTCAATTGTTTTTACTATATTACTATTTCACGCCCTTCGAAGTCGAATATTCAAAATGCAAAGCCTTTCCATCAAATACACGACCATATGAGTGGTGTAAAGCAGATGAACTTTCAGCAAAACCAGTTAGAATTAATTTGAGTTTTCCATCATACGTAGCAACATCACCAACAGCATATATACCATCTATATTAGTTTGATAATAAGGTGGTGAAACCATAATATGATTATTTTTAATATTGAGACCAAACTCTGAAAGCAATCCCAAATCTTGTTTAAGACCAAAAAAAGGTAGCATTACATCTGCATCAATAGATCTTTTGTTGCCATCTAGATCACTAACAATTACTTGTTTTAAAATACCTTGCTCACCAACCAAGTCATCCAGCTGATAATCAGTTATTATTTCGATTTCTGATTGTTTAGCCAATTCATATAATTGGTCTAATGAATTTTTAGCCGCTCTAAATTTTGCCCTTCTGTGAACAATGCTTACATCAGCAATTGATGACAATGATATTGCCCAGTCTACTGCCGAATCTCCTCCACCAGCAATTAATATCTTTTTACCTGCAAAATCATTTCTTTTTTTTACCGCATAAAATATTGACTTATTTTCATATTTTTTAATATTTTTTAATGGCGGTCTATTAGGACCAAATGAACCAGCTCCAGCAGCAATAATTACTACTTTTGCTTCAATAATGTCATTTTTTGAAGTACCTATTTTAAATATATCATTTTCTTTTACTAAGGAAATAACTTCTCTTGATAATAATAAATTAGGCTCAAATGGTGCGGCTTGCAAACTTAATTGATCAATTAATTCTTGCGATATAATTTTTGGATATCCTGGGATATCATAGATTGGTTTTTCTGGGTATAATGCTGCGCATTGACCACCAACAACATCAAGCGCATCAATAACACATGATTTCATGCCTAGCATTCCGGCTTGAAATACTGAAAAAATTCCAATTGGTCCAGCACCAATAATTACAACATCCATTTTCATATCAAGTTTATCGTAAACGAAAAAGCTTATTTTATACTAGATAAAATAAGCTTTCCATAATTATATTTAGAGAAATTCTTTAATGTATTTAAGAATTAAACGCCGCGAATATTTTTTGAATGATTTTCAATAAAATCATTATTATTAATATTTTGATTATAATCTTCATCAATTTTTGAACCAAGATGATTATTATCATAATCTTTCAACATATAACCACGACCCCAAACTGTTTCAATGTAGTTAGTGCCACCAGCTGCATTCGCCAGTTTTTTACGAAGCTTACAGACAAATACGTCAATGATCTTGATTTCAGGCTCATCCATGCTACTATAAAGGTGATTTAAGAACATTTCTTTTGTTAAAACAGTTCCTTTACGCATTGCAAGCAATTCTAAAATTGCATATTCTTTATTTGTTAAATGAACTTGTTTATTATCAACTTCAACAATTCTAGTATCCAAATTAATTGTAACTTTATCAAATCTAACAACTGATTCAGAATGTCCCTTAGAACGACGAACAATCGCTTGAATTCTTGCAATTAATTCTCCTTTATTAAATGGCTTTGTCAAATAATCATCTGCACCAAAACCTAACCCTTTAACTTTTTGATCAACTGAAGATAAACCAGATAAAATTAAAATTGGAGTTTTTACTTTTGCTGAACGCAGACGTAGCAAAACTTCAAACCCTTCAATGTCAGGTAACATTAGATCTAACAATATTATATCATAGTCATATATTTTGCCGATTTCAATTCCATCAACTCCAACTTCTGCTCTATCAGTAGGTATACCTTCAGCCGCTAATGCCAGTTCAATTGATCTAGCGGTGGAGGTGTCGTCTTCTATTAATAGTACTCTCATAATTATTTAATCCCTTTAACGTTTTTTTACTTTTATAAATAATCTCATTTTCTTAACAAAAAATCAAGTATTATTTTACATTTTTATTAATATATTCTCACGGATATAAGAGTTTCTTTTTTAAAAAGAAACTTTACCACCTAGAATCACGATTGACCCCTTACTTTTATCTTTATGTATAATGCCAGATGCAACATACTTTCCTTGTGTTTGATATACAGTCACTTGCGCATGAGCTTTTACCCCCTTCACAAGGTTATATTCTGTACCCAAACTTGTAGCATCAAGTTTATTATTTTTATTATTACTATGAAAATAATTTAAACTTACCGCCAATTTTTTATCATAAAATTTATACTTAGTTCCTAATGCATATAAATCTGTATAAGATCCTAATGTGTCAACAGCTACATTGGTAATGCTTTTATTAAAATTCATATATGATCCTGAAAAACTCAACACATCATAAATTATTTCTGCACCTAAATTATAAGTATTTAAATTTTTAAATTTAACATTAGATCTAGTGTTATTTTTTTTATTAAATGCTATAGTTTTTCCCGTTTCTCCAACTGCTGATAATTTTGATGTTAATTTATCATTAATCTTATTTTCATATGTTGCACCATAGGCAAAACCATCTTTAAACGCAAACTTAAAATCAGAAACGCTAATAACTTGATGAATATGTAGCGAATCAATATCGTCATGCCCACCATTAGAACTATCTGGAATATATGAAATACCAAACTGAAATTTGTGATCTTGGATATTTAATTTTGGTGTGTAATATGTAACTTTTCGTGAATAGTCAGTTTTCATTGATGTTCTTGTTTTAGAATCAAGAAAATTACAAAAATTGGTTATGTACGGCACTAAACTAGTCTTATTTTTTTTAGGAGAGCTTACAGCGTACATATCCCATCCATTACCAGCCGAGCAAGAACTTGCATAACCAGTGGTCATCATTTTTCCGAAAGCACTTTTAGATGAACCTACTTCAATTTTCCCCAAATCAGATTCCATGTAAAGACTAAAGGGCGCTCCTCTGCTGCTTCTGGTAGTTTGATGCAATCCTATTTTCGTTCCATATTTCCAACCATTTTCAGATATTAAATGATAGTCCACATAAATATCGCTAGTAGAAAAGAAGCCAAAATATTTATTATTTTTACTAAATTTTTGCTGAGTTTTATCTCCATTAGTATCATAATAAGCAGATGTAACTTCCATCATTCCACCTAATTTTACTTCATTTTCAAGCGCAAAAGCAGAATTTGTAAATATCAAAAACACAGTACTCAATAAAGTTTTTTTCTTAATGTTTTTGATCTTCATCATAACCATTATTTTCCATCATTTTTTTACTATATAATATACCAAAATCAACGGGATCAATCATTAATGGTTGAAATCCACCATCTTGCGTTGCATCCGCTATAATTTTGCGTGCATAAGGAAAAATTATTGCTGGACAATGAACAGCTAACAACATTTCCATTTGTTCTTGCGGGATATTAATTAAATGAAAAATTCCTGCATATTTTAAATCAACTAAAAATAATGTTTTTTGATTAGAAATTGCCTTCGCATTAATTGAAATTTCAACTTCAAAATAATCATCTTCTGGCAATTTTTGTACGTTTAAATCCAAAGCTAAATCAATTTGTGGTGATTTATCTAGGTTAGTTAAACTTGCAGGAGCATTAGGATTTTCAAATGAGAAATCTTTAATATATTGCGCTTGTACCGCAATGTGCGGAGTATTACGTTGTTCGTTATCTTGTTCTTGTTGTTCCATAATTTAAGTTCTTATTTTTTATTTGTTATTAAATTTTCGGTAAAGTTACACCAGTTTGACCCATATACTTTCCAGCTCGATCTGAATAAGTTATATTACATTGCTCATTTCCTTTTAAAAAGAGAAATTGACAAGCGCCCTCACCCGCATAAATTTTTGCAGGCAATGGCGTAGTATTTGAAAATTCTAATGTTACATGCCCTTCCCATCCTGGTTCTAAAGGTGTTACATTAACTATAATACCACATCTTGCATAAGTAGATTTTCCAACACATATAACCAAAATGTCTTTGGGTATTTTAAAATATTCTACAGTTCTTGCAAGAGCAAAACTATTTGGAGGAATGATACATACATCAGTTTCCCGATGCACTAAACTCTCGTTATTAAAATTTTTAGGATCAACTATACTAGTATTAATATTTGTAAAAATCTTAAACTCATTTGAAACTCGGGCATCGTATCCATAAGAAGAGACTCCATAGGAGATAATTTTTTGCTCTTCTTTAAAGCGCACCTGCTTGTCAACAAATGGATTTATCATCTCGTTATTTATGGATTGATCTGTTATCCACTTATCTGACATTAATGACATAATTTTAATATTCTAAATTTATCTACTGGTTATTATTTTACTAAATTTATTAAAGTGCATTTTCCAACGCTATCAATATAAAAATATTTTAACTATTGCTATTTATATTATTAAAATTTATAAAAGAAATATATCTTTCAATGCATATTAGTGATAAATACATCACTAATAATATTCAGGTTTACTCTAACAATGTATTATATTTCACAAAATTACTTTTTTATACCTGCATAAACAATGTTACATTTAAGCTACAGTTAAACTTAACCAATATATAAATTTTATTCAGTTGAATATATATGTTTGGTAAATCGCATAGTATAATGTATATTAATTTCAAGTACAATCAATTTAAAACAAAATTATAAGCTTTAAGTTGTACAAATAAAGTAAAGTTATTTAATATATTTAGGTGAAAAATGATAAATTTTAAAAAATTTCTTCTTGTTTCAGTAAGTTCGTGCTTACTTATAAGCAATTCTTTAGCTCATGATGTCGAAAGCGACAAGTTTGCTGTTGAATCAGATTTAAAAGTCAAACTAAAGGGATACGCTCACTTTCAAGCTGGTTTAAGAAATCAAGATAAATTAACTAAAGACGAGAAAAAAGTTTCAAATAATAAAGAGAATTTTGCTTTTTATTCTCAAACTGCTTTTTATGCCGATGTCTCAAATGAAGTTAATGGCATAACATACGGTGGTAAAATTGTTCTGGTTCCTACAGCTAAGAGAAAGGCGTCTAATGATTATTCTGGCTCGCACATATATATAGAAAGTAATTTTGGTCGTGTAGAATTAGGTTCACCTGTTATACCATCCTCAGCTATGATGGTTGATGGCGCATATGACTCTATGGCTACTTTCAATGACTGGACAAACTATGCAAACACTAAAGCAAGTTATATAAAGCAAACCTCCAGCGTTAATCCTTCTTTTGCAACTTCTGGCGATTTCTTTTTAGATGATAAATTAGTTGGCGATGAACCAATTAGATCAATTGTATATTATACTCCTAAATTTAATTTAGCTGAAACCACTAAGGTTCAAGTTGGTATTTCATATGCTCCAGATTCTAGTAATCGTGGTAATGATAGTTTAGGAAACAGTAACAAAGTTAATATGGACGATATTACGATTGGTACTAATATTGATAAAATTTCAATAAACAGAAATGTTAAGGATATTATCGCTGGTGGAGTAAGCTTAGAGCAAAATATATCTGATGGTATTGATTTAAAATTAGCTGCAACTGGAGAATTTGGTAAATCAGCTGGTAAGGTAATAAAAACCATGAGCGCTGCAAATATTGCTCCAATTGAATCAAAATTAAGCGATTTAAGAACATATAACATTGGTGCATTGTTAAATGTAGGTAATTTATCTTATGGCGTAAGTTATGGTTCTTTAGGTAAAAGCTTAACCACAGCTGAATTTCATAAAACTGGTCGCAATACTGATTATATAACAAGTGCAATTGCTTATAAGCAAGGACCATTTGGTGCATCGATTGGATATTTTAAATCAAATCAGTATAAAAATACTGTAGATGCTGTTTCAATTGGTACCCAATATCAATTAGCACCAGGGTTAAAGCCTTATGCTGAAATTTCTGGATTCTCACTTAAAGGTAGACCAGAATTTAATCCTGAGCTTCCAAAGAAAAAAACTCGTGGTACTGTTGCTTTAATTGGTGCTAAACTAAGCCTATAGAGTAGCAAATACTTAAGTTTTATAGTTTAAGAAAACTGGTTACAAGATTTTTCTTGTGCCAGTTTTTTTATATTGTATATAATATCAGCAAAACTATTTTATAATTTTATGATAATTTCAAAACAAATTTCTTGTATAGTCAATATTTTAGCAGCGTTCATTATAGTAAATTTTACTTATATCTCGCATGCACAACCGTCCACTTCAAATAAAGTGATTGAAAATGAAGTTTCTGACATTGTTCAAAAAGATTCAGTTAATTTAAAACAATTTATTGAAACAGATTTCGCTAAAATTATTATTTTAAATAAAATTACTGCAAAATCTGTAATAGAAAATTTAAAGATAAATCAAGCTACAACTTTTGGTAATTTATCTATTATATTAAAGAAATGTGTCCACAATACTGATCCGTTTCATTTAAATAATTCAATGTTAATTTCTATAGATGATATAAGGTTTGAGAATAAAAATTTGTTTCAGGGGTGGATATTTTCATCTAATCCATCAATTTCAACTTTTGAACATTCAGTATATGAAATTATAGCTTTAGAATGCATTAAACAATAAATTTATGAACAAAATATTTGATTTCTTTCTATTCTTATTCCCAATTATAGGATTGGTTGCTGGCTTATCATTAGGCATTACAATACCTATTTTTGGTTTAATTATTTTATTTAAAATTAGAAAAAATCTAATATTTAACTTCCAAAATTTAAAACTTGAATTGCTATTTTTTAGCTGGTTATTTATCAGTATTTTTTGGTCAATAAATCCAAGCAAGAGTGCAACTTCTTTCTTTATAATAATATCTACTTATATTCTATTCATTATTTTAATACAAAATATTGAAACTATAAAAAAAAATATACTAATTTCAGAAAAGAGGTTATTATACAGCCTATTTGCAGCCATTGCGGTATTTATATTTGAATTAGTTACTGACGGTTTTATCAGTAGTTATTTTAGACAAACGATACAATCGAAGAGTGATTATCAATTTCATTTATATTATTTAGATCGTGGCTGCGCCTTTACTGCCCTGTTTGCTTGGGTAGTTATTGCTAGTTTAATTTGTACCAGAAATTATGTCTTATCACTTATAACATATTTTCTTGTATTAATAGTTTTAAGCTTTTCAGATAGTTTTGCTGGCTTTTTAAGCTTTTTTATATCAGGAATAGTATTTATTCTTACTCAATATTTTCCTTTTAAAAATTCAAAAATATTATCTGTAACATTAATATTTAGCACCCTAATTTTTATTGTACTAATTTTTAAAATTAATCCTTATAAAACTTCAGACGAAGCAGATTTTTTACCCATATCAGCAAAACATCGTTTATTTATCTGGTCATATTCTGCAAATAAAATACTTGAAAAACCTGTGTCAGGCTGGGGGCATGGAGCATCTAGATTATTTGATACTAAAGATGATGAAATGATTATTTATAAAAATTATCATTTACATCCTTTGCCTACTCATCCACATAATAATATTATACAAATATTATTAGAAAATGGAATTATTGGGCTTATTTTATATTTAATATTGATTTGCAAATATCTAATTATTTGGGGAAAAACTACTGAACAACAAATAACAAATTCATTAGATAAATTTAAAAATATAAGATTTTTAAGATCAGTTGGATATGCATGTTTCAGCACATTTTTCTTAATATCAATGATTTCATTTAATATGTGGCAGAGCTGGTGGCTCTGTAGCTACTTATGGGCAGGATTGATGTTTAAATTCTTCACACACAGAATTTCCTAAAATTAAAATATAATTTAGATCTTGCATTAAATTTTTCTTCAATCACTGCTAATGTTGATTTTGAAATTACTCCTTCAGAATATTTAAGCAAGATGAAAGATATAATTCAGAATTTAACTAACAAAATTTATGGAATAAACATCCAAGCAAATTTATCTATTGATTCAAACCATGATCTTCTCAGACTTCAGGAATTAAAAGCATTTAATTTACCTAGCGAAATTGATTATATTACTTCTTCTTGGTGTTTACGTCATTTATCGGATCCACTAGGCACGCTTAAGCAATTATATGATATTTTAACTCCTAAAACTGGAATTTTGCATGCCGATGGTTTTATATTTGGCATTATGAATAATGAACAAAACGGTAAAGATAATTTTAGATACGACTTGTCAGCGCAACCAATGATTGAGTTGTTACATAATACAAATGTTCCGTATATTATGGATTATGAAGATAACTTAGACAGACGTAATTGTGGTTTTATAATAAATAGAACTAGCTCAGAACCATTAAATTTAAATTTTAAGTATAAATCTTATTTTTCATCTAAGAATATGGATATTACCTGCAATCAATTTATCATTATTGATACTGATAAAACATGGATATCTATCAAAGAAATAAATGAATATTTATATTTTAGAGATAGTGGTTATGAAACAGATGATGTATATTATATTGGACGAGCTATTGAAACACGTGATGGAACATTCAATTCATTAAGTATGATCGCAGCCGAGACTGCATTATTACTAAAGAAACTAAGAAATGAAGGTCTTAGCCCAGGATCAAATAAATTAAATTCACAACAAATTTCTCAATTATCCCAACTTAATAAGCAAGAATATCCAGAAAAATTTTATAGTGAAATTCCTCACGAAAGTTTAATATCTCAATATGCAATATACGAAACTATTAAGGAAGGAAATTATGATGAAATTAAACAAATCATAACCAACTATCCAGATTTAATTAATCATCATGCATTAATATTAACCACGCAAAAAGATTCTGCAGAAATTTTTCAACTAATTCTAAATCATTTACATCAAAAAACTGAAAATATAGATGGTTTTCTTATTGAAAGCTTTGCTGATGCTGTAAAAAATAAATTACAAAATATTATCAATCTTTATTTGAATAAAAATGATAAAATGAGCCCTGTTGTAATTTTTAAAATGATGGAAAGCGCACTTATTGAAAAAAATGACGAACTTGCGAACAAAATTGTTGAAACATACACAAAAAGCATGCATGAAGTATTTAATTTAGCTCTGATATATAACAACTCAAATTTGTCTAAATTCATTCAGACAAATACAAAATTAAAACTAACAGAAAAAAATCTTGATCTCATTTTTAAACAAATTTTAAATTTTGGTGAACATCATCTGAATTCGATCAATATAAAAGAATTATGCGAAATTAATGATATAGCTAAAATAAAACTACTTCTGTCTAGTAATAATATCAATATTTTTAGATGTCCTAATATAACTTTGGATAAATTAGCTAAAATTGATAATATTGATAAATTAGAAATATTAGTCTCGCGCAATACTCAAAGTTTATATAAATATGCAAAGATAACTTTTGATGAATTAGCTAAGATTGATGATAATAAAAAATTGAAAATTTTAATTTCAACTAATGCATGTACATTATTTGAAAATCATGCATCTGATAATCATTATTTTTATAAGATAAGTTTTGAACAATTAAATAATATTGATGATCTGGAAAAACTAAAAATTCTTACATCAAGAGAAGTTCAAGATTTATGTGAAGATTATTCTATAAGTTTTTCCCAATTAATGAACTTTAATGAAAAAAAATTAAACTTACTTGTTTCCGAAGATGCAAAAGAATTATGTGGTCAAAATAACTCATTTTTTTCTGAACTAATCAAGTTGGACTCTCATCAAATTCAAGAGGAAATTCTAGAAGGTAAATTAATTAGAGCTGGTATTATTCAAAATAGAGAATTTATTGCTGATAACGCAATTATTATTTGTGAAGACAATATAATAAAAACATTAATACAAAAATTTGGTGATGAGGAAGAGATTAATTATGAATCTTTAATGTCCAGCTATAATGAATTTAATGATTTTTTGAATTAATTACACTGTTTTGTAAGAAAAAAAATGGTTCTGGCATAGTGAGAAAAATACAAAATATTTTTCTTTTTAATAAAATTAAATTGAAAGCCAATTACTCCCACTAGAAGTGGGAGTTTGTGATATGGAACCGCTCAAAGCGGATTAATATTACTTATTTCGACCTGTAAAACAGGTTGAGTTG
>RXKF01000023.1 GCA_003963235.1 Rickettsiales bacterium | reverse complement strand
TGGCAATTTATTTTAAATCAGTGGACAATTTATCCTGAATACTTTATACTTAATCCTAACCAGTTCTTAGTGGGACTAAACACCTAGCAGACTTAATCGTTGCCAAAATATATTGGGTACTTTCTTTTGATTGATAAAATATCATTAAGGAAATAAGATTATTGTGTAAAAATTCTTCATCACCAGTTAGAGCCATTACACTAAGGTTTTTTCTGATAACATAGTTTTTCATTTTCATTAATTATGCAATAATTATATAAAAACTATGTAATTGTTCAAGTAGTAGATGTTTTAACTAAATTTCCTTTAGTGAAATCAAGCTCTTGCCAATTCTGAATTCCAACAAATTCAAGTACAATAATTTTTGCTGGATGCATTATGGATTGCGATACAGTGTCATAATCTGAAGAATTTTGCTCCATTAGTTTAAGTGTAGTTAAAAATATTGTAGGATTATGGCCAACGATTAATATATTTTTGCGCTTGTTATTTTGAAGTAAAAGCAAATCAATGATATCATCTTCATTTCCTTCGTATAACTGAGAGATAATCTCTTTATCGTTTACAGAAATTGTTTCTTGTAAAATATCTGCGGTTTGCATCGTTCTTTTTGCATAAGATACTATCATTTTATCAATTTGATATTTGGACAAGAACTTGGCAGCGCCTTTGGCTTGGATAATACCCGTTTGAGTTAGCTCACGATCAATATCATTTTTAATTGGATTAATTTCAGTTTCAGCGTGGCGCATAAAAAAAAGAAGCATATTTAACTCTTATATTTTTTTAGATAATGTAATTGCAGCATAACATATTCCTTTTACTAATTTTCTTAAGGGCTGATAAAATACGCTGCTACGACTTTCGTTGTCAATTGCCGTGTGAATATGTTCTGCTTCATCTTGCTGGAATTGAATAATTCTTGGCAATAATTGATTTTCTTTATCGTGAATATTTAAATAATTGATTTGTTGTTGATAATGCTGCACTATTACTTCTTCAATACTTTCTGTAACTGCCATCGCTGTTTTAATGCCAAGTGCCCCACTAACAACTCCTAGCATATATCCACATATATTCCAAATAGGAAGCAGGAATGTTGGTCTTGATTTAGTATTTTTGATTTCATTTTCAAAATAATTTAAATGTTCGAGCTCTTGTTCAAGCATTTCTTTGATAATGATTTTATTTTTTAAATTTTTAGTAAATTTCATCTGCCCTTGATAGATCACCTGTGCACCAAATTCACCAGCATGATTAACGCGAATGATTTCCTGAATTTTATTAGTATTTTCAAAATAAGGTTTCGGCATATTATTTAATCCTGTTTTATTTTGATTAAAGTTGTAGAAAATAATAACATAATATTTAAAAATAAATTCCATTCAGCCATGGACAAACCCAAAATAAATAAAACTGGTTTATTACACGTTCCAAGTTTTTCATTATATAATATATTTTTAAAATCTGATACGGATAGATTATCACTGATGCTTACTAATGGCTTACAAAAAATTGATACTTCAAAAATCCCTCGTTCAATACCAGTATGGTATGATGCTAATAATATAGAAATTAAAAAAGTTATTATATAATATTGTCTTAAAGATTGATTACTAGAAAGACCAATTATTGAAATCATTATTAATAACAAATATGGAAAACGTTGATAAATACATAAATGGCATCCCGCTAAAGCCATAATATATTCAACAAAATATGCCGACACCAAGCTAACAACTGAAATAAATAAAATGATAATATGTAGTTTTTTTAAGCTCATTGACATGGTATAGTTATAATAATATTATGTATCATCTTCTATCCTAAACCCACATTTATATTATGACAATAAATTTTGACGACTTAAACAATCATAATGCATGGCCTTTTATTGAAGCTAAGAAAATTTACAATTGTATTGGTGGTAAAACGCCAGAAAAAGGATATGTATTATTTGAAACTGGCTATGGTCCATCAGGCCTTCCACATATTGGTACTTTTGCTGAAGTGACTAGAACTACCATGGTTCGCGAGGCTTTTAAAAAAATATGCGATATTCCTACCAAATTAATTTGTTTTTCAGATGATATGGACGGACTTCGAAAAGTTCCAGATAACCTACCTAATAAAGAAATGATTGAAAAGCATTTAGGCATGCCGCTCACAGCTATTCCTGATCCATTTGGTGAGACGAAGAGTTTTGGTCATTATATGAATGCAAAATTACGCTCATTTCTTGATCGATTTGGTTTTGAATATACTTTTATGAGTGCAACTGAATGTTATAAAGCAGGTCACTTTGATCACATGATGATCAAAGTCATTGAAAAATATGACGAAATCATGAATCTAATGCTCCCAACTCTTCGTGATGAGCGTCGCAAAACATATTCTCCGTTCATGCCAGTATGCCCAAAAACTGGAGTGGTATTGCAGGTACCAATTGAAAAAGTAAATTTGGAAAATAAAAGTGTATCATATCGTAATGAAAATAATGAATTAGTCGAAGTACTTGTAACTGGAGGGCATTGTAAATTACAATGGAAACCTGATTTTGGCATGCGCTGGGCAGCTCTTGATGTCGACTATGAAATGTATGGTAAAGATCACCAACCAAATGCTGAAATTTATAGCAAAATATGTAATATTTTAGGAGGTAAAGCACCAATTCAGTTTTTCTATGAATTATTCTTAGATGAAGACGGCGCTAAAATCTCAAAATCAAAAGGAAATAGTATTAGTGTTGATGAGTGGATGCATTACGCGCCACTAGAAAGTATTAGCCTATTTATGTATCAATCACCATCAAAAGCTAAACGTTTATATTTTGATGTAATACCAAAATGTGTTGATGAATATTTGACTTTTAATAAAAAATATCATGAAGAAACAGATATCAAACAAAAATTGATGAATCCAGTCTATCACATACATAATGCTGATGTGCCTAAAATTAATACATATGGCATTAGCTTTAGTTTACTACTGAATCTTGCATCTGTCTGTAACCCTGAAGATAAAAATGTGCTGTGGGGTTTTATTTCAAAATACGCGCCAGATGCTAGCGCTAAAAATGCTCCATATTTGGATCACATGACTGGTTTTGCAGTTACATATTATAATGATTTTGTCAAAAGCACAAAAGAATATTTAACTCCAAATGATGCTCAAAGAAATATATTAAGTCGTATTATTGATATGCTATCTAATATCTCAGAAAACGAAACAAGTGAGGAAATTCAAAATAAATTATACGCAATTGGTATGGATGAAAATTATGAAAATTTGCGTGATTATTTTAAAGAATTATATCAAATTATTATTGGTCAAACTCAAGGACCACGTTTAGGATCGTTTTTTAAGTTATATGGTATTGATAATACAATTAATTTAATTAAAGAAAAACTTTAGTTGAGCAACAAATGAAGAGATATCAATTTAATAAACTAATTCGTAGTAAACTGCAAGATAGAATGAAAAAGGAGGGAGTTATTGTTAACTCCACTCACCTTAATCATGATCAATACATTCACCAGTTAAAAAATAAAATAATTGAGGAAGCAAAGGAAGTAATGGAAGCAAAAACCCTTGATAATTTAATTACTGAGCTTGCTGACGTTATGGAAGTCATCTATGCTGTTGCTGAAGTTTATAAAATTAATATATTGGATATTGAAGCAGCTCGCGTTAAAAAAAGAGATGTAAACGGCTATTTTACTGCTAATGATTATGTAAATTATATTGACGTTGCTCTTGATAATCATCAGGTGATAGAATATCTTGAAAATAAAGATAGACCATATGTTAACGCTATAACGATTATTCAAGATAACAAAGAAGTGGAAAAGATATGAAAGATAGAGATTGTAAGAGTTGAGGTTTGTGCAAATTGTTCAAGGCGTTGTCATATCTGAGAATTCGGGGACCTATCATACACGCTACTTTTCTCGACCTACAGTTTCGTGGAAGTAACATATAGGATTACCCATAATTCAATAAATTACTATAGGCTTGTTTTAAAAAAGTAAAACTACATATTCATATTCATGACTTTATCAAAAGCTGCTAATAACTCAGTTCGTAACTTTACCATAGTTTCAACTAAGTTTTTAGCTTCCGTAGTTGTAGTTAATAAATCAATTAAAGAAGCTTCGCCAATCAGTGATTTTCTAGCTGCATTTTCTTGCTTAGCAATAACTCCTTTTAACGAGCTTACTGCACCACTAACAATTCCAGAATTTTTATTTGCAAAATTCTTTGAGTCATTCACTCTTGCATTAGTAATGCGCTCAAGAATCTGAGATGGGGATAGATTAGCAAAACTATTAAACTGCTTATTAACCATCTGTTGAAAATCAGTAGCTTGAGTTTGAGTCACGTTTTGCGTATTTATAATAGGTCTATTTTGCACCTGCATGTAGCTTTGCTGAGCTATTGAATTTACACTATCGATTGCCATATTATCTACCTATTGCCTCTATTGTCTTTTGCATTAAAGTATTACTAACTTCAATGACGCTTAAATTTGCTTCATAGCTGCGCTGCGCTTCACTAGCATCGGCACGCTCAATTTCTCTAGATATATTTGGATATTTGACTAGGCCATCTTCATTTGCAGCTGGATGATGAGGGTCATATTTCAGAATAAAATCTGATTTATCAGTGTCTATTTTTTTTGTAACTAATACATGTGTTCCTAATTTTTCACTATAAGTATTTTGGGGAAAAATGACTTTTCGTCTGTATGGATCAGCTCCTGGTGACACGCCAGTTGAATTCTCATTGGCCATGTTTTCAGCTGCAACTTTTAAACGCTCTGCTTGAAATTTACTGCCGTGGGCGGCAATTTCAACTGCTTGCTTTAAACTATCTGCTATAGTTACTTCAGCATAGAATGCTAATATTATTAAATTTATATATAAATATATTTTTCTCATCATTTTACTTACCAATTATAGATGAAAATAAAGAATTGATTGTCGCATAGCCCTTTATTGCTGTTGTATAATCTGTTTTATTTTGTGATAACTTTGTCATTTGCTGACGTAATGATACGTTATTGCCATTTTTCTTTACTTCATCAGGATCTTTAAGTTTCTGCTTTCGTAATTTGCTTCCATTATTTTTATGTTTAGATATATGCATATCTGAAGTTTTAACTATATTAATCTTTTTAGACGCGCCATTATTTCCAGCTAGTTCATTAAAATTATTGGGAATATAAACTTCATCGGCTTTATATCCAGGTGTATTAACATTTGCAAGATTTTGTGATAATACTTCATTTCTATAAGCGCTATACTCAAGGTAAGATTTATAAAGATCATTTGTTTTATGATCTCTTTTTTGTTTTTGATCAGCTTGAGCAAGAGTAATATGTTGAGCAGCATTTGCGTGCATGATATTTATGAATATCCCACTGCATATCATTAAAAAAAATATTAAATTCTTCATTTACTCTTAGGTTGTTCAACAATTCTAATTAATTTATTAATTGTTAAAACTAATCTAAATCATTTACATTCTCAAATAAAATTCTCTAAGATATATTAAAAACTAATATAATTTTTAATTATTAGTAAATTTGTCGCTAAAATATCTAAAAATTATTGTTATAAAAGATACTAGTTAATTTTGTCTGAAAGAATGAAGTTAAATTCCAATTGATCTATTTGACTAGATAGTGTAGCTAATATAATAATATATAAATTTTTATATTTACAAATCATGCAAGTAAACAGTGCTATTTTAGCTGAATATTTACCTATAACTATATTTTTTGCCATTGCAGTTGCTTTATCAATTATTGTCATTGTTTTGCCTAAAATTTTAGCTGTAGATAAGCCAGAAAAAAATAAACTAAGTAGCTATGAATGTGGGTTCGATGCATTTGGTGACGCTAGAGGTAAATTTGATATACGCTTTTATCTAGTTGCCATTTTATTTATTATTTTTGATCTGGAAATAGCATTTTTAATTCCTTGGGCTATTAATTTAAAGGCAATAGGTCAATTTGGCTTTTGGTCAATGATGATGTTTTTACTAGTGCTGACTGTTGGCTTTATATATGAATGGAAAAAAGGCGCTCTTGAATGGGAGTAATAATTTTATGACAAAAGAACTCAATAATCAAAATTTGATCGATCAAAAAATAGTTAATCCTGATGGCTATTTTGAGCAAGAGCTTAATGATAGGGGATATATGTTAACTAAAGTTGACGATTTAGTGAGTTGGGCTAGAGCAAATTCATTATGGCCAATGACTTTTGGACTTGCTTGTTGCGCTGTTGAAATGATGCAGGCTGCTGCAAGCAGATACGATATGGATCGATTTGGTTTTTTATTTAGGCCAAGTCCAAGGCAAGCAGATTTGATGATTGTTGCTGGCACGCTGACTAATAAAATGGCACCTGCTATGCGTAGGGTTTATGATCAGATGGCGCATCCTAAATATGTAATTTCAATGGGAAGTTGCGCCAATGGTGGTGGTTATTATCATTTTTCATATTCAGTAGTTCGAGGCTGTGATAGGATCGTTCCTGTTGATGTATATGTTCCGGGTTGCCCGCCCACTGCTGAAGCATTAATATATGGTTTGATGCAGTTGCAGCGAAAAATTAAAAGAACTAGCAGATTCAAAGGTTAATCAAATGGAATTTTTACATTTAATTGATAATTTTGCCAATAGTAATAATTTCAAAATATTGCCCTTAGCCATAAATGGATTTACTGCTTATTCAACTGATGCAAGTCACATAGAATCGCTACTTAAATTTGTCAAAGAGCATCCAGAATTACGCTTTACTATATTAACAGATTTATTCGGTGCAGATTTTCCAGAGAGAAAATCTCGTTTTGAAATTGTTTATAGTTTACTAAGTTTAAAGCTTAACAAAAGACTTATATTTAAAATTCAGCTTGAGGAAAATCAAAAAACATCATCGGTTGCTTCAATTTTTAGCGCTGCTTGCTGGTATGAAAGAGAAATATTTGATATGTATGGTGTAGAGTTTAACAATTGTTTAGATATGCGTCGAATTTTGACAGATTACGGCTTTGTTGGGCATCCTTTGCGCAAAGATTTTCCACTAACTGGACATGTGCAAGTTCGTTATGATGAATCTTTAGAAAAAGTAATTTATGAACCAGTTTTACTTGAACAAGAATTTAGAAATTTTGATTTCTCATCACCATGGCAAGGTAATAGCTCGGATAAATTACCAGGTGACGAGAAAGCAACCAAATAATCATTCTATGTAAATTATGGCAGATATGCTCAAAAAGAAAAAAGTAAACGATAAAACCACGACCATCAATTTTGGTCCTCAACACCCCGCTGCTCATGGTGTTCTGCGCTTGATATTAGAGATGGATGGTGAGGTGATTAATAAAGCAGATCCTCATATTGGTTTACTACATAGAGGAACCGAGAAGCTTATCGAGCATAAAACATACGCACAAGCTGTTCCATATTTTGATCGACTGGATTATGTCTCACCAATGTGTCAAGAACATGCATATGCATTAGCGGTTGAGCAATTACTTGGCTGCCAAGTTCCCTTGCGTGCAAAATATATTCGCGTTTTATTCTCAGAACTTACTCGCATATTAAATCACACAATGAACATAGGCACGCAGGCAGTTGATCTTGGAGCGACCACTCCATTGCTATGGTTGTTTGACGAACGTGAGAAAATCATGGAATTCTATGAGCGTGTTTCAGGTTCAAGAATGCACTCAAATTATATCAGACCTGGTGGCGTTACTGCTGATCTACCAGATGGATTACTTGAAGATATTGAAATATTTAACAAACAATTTCTAAAATATTTGGCTGATACTGAGTGCCTCCTAACAGAAAATCGAATATGGAAACAAAGATTGGTTGGCATTGGCATAGTAACTCAAAAACAAGCAATGGATTGGGGTTTTTCTGGTCCAATGCTTCGAGGTTCCGGTATTGAGTGGGATTTACGAAAGAGTAATCCTTACGAAATTTACGATGAACTTGAGTTTAAAGTGCCAATTGGTAAAAATGGTGATTGTTACGATCGTTATCTAATACGCGTTGAGGAAATGTACCAATCAGTGAAAATTATTGAGCAATGTATTAATAAAATGCCGAAAGGTGAGATAAAATCATCGAATAATAAAATCAATCCACCCAAACGCAGCGAGATGAAAGAGTCAATGGAAGCAATGATTCATCATTTTAAACTTTATACTGAAGGATATGACGTGCCAAAAGGTGAAGCATATGGTTATGTAGAAGCACCAAAAGGGGAATTCGGTGTTTATCTATATTCAGATGGAACAAACAAACCTTATAGATGTAGAATTAAAGCCCCTGGTTTTGCTCACCTGCAAGGACTTGATTTTATGACCAGAGGGCATCAGATGGCCGATGTTGTATCTGTAATTTCTAGCCTTGATATTGTATTTGGTGAGGTTGATCGATGAGTGAAAGTTTTTCTTTTAATAGTGAAAATCAAATAAAAGTTAAAGAGATTATTGCAAAATATCCAGCTGGTCGGCAAAAAAGTGCGATGCTGCCGCTACTTGACTTAGCCCAAAGGCAAAATGGTGGTTGGCTATCAGTAGCTTCAATGGAGCATGTTGCTGAGGTAATTTCAGAGCCATATATGCGCGTATATGAAGTTGCAACTTTCTATACTATGTATAATTTAAAACCTGTTGGTAAATATCATATTCAAGTATGTGGGACTACACCATGTTGGCTTCGAGGAGCGCATGATGTTATCAAAACTTGTGAAACATTTACTGGCGCAAAATGTGGTAGTACTTCAGAAGATAAAATGTTCACACTTTCTGAAGTAGAATGCCTTGGAGCATGCAGGAATGCGCCCATGATGCAAATTAATGATGATTTTTACGAAGATTTAGATGATGCCAAGATCAAAGAAATAATTAATACATTAAAAATCAAACAATAAAATTATTAGTGAAAAAAAATTTTATAATTTTTAAGAGAAGATCATGATTGCAGAGAAAGATAGAATTTTTACTAATATAGATGGACTCGAATCAGCTGATTTAAATAACGCAAAAAAGCGTGGTGATTGGGATCAAACTAAAGCAATTCTTCAAAAAGGGCGTGAGTGGATTATTGAACAAGTCAAGGCCTCTGGGCTTCGTGGACGTGGTGGCGCTGGCTTTTCTACAGGGATGAAATGGTCATTTATGCCAAAGGAATCGCTCAAAACCTCTTACTTAGTGGTTAATGCTGATGAATCTGAGCCTGGTACTTGTAAAGATCGTGATATTTTAAGATATGAGCCACATAAATTAATTGAAGGATGTGTTATTGGCTGCGTTGGAATTGGTGCTAAAACTTGCTATATATATATACGCGGTGAATTTTATAATGAAGCTGTGGCTGTGCAAAAAGCAATTGATGAAGCATATGCGGCTAACTTAATTGGCAAAAATGCTTGCGGCAGTGGTCATGATATCGACATATACTTACATCGCGGCGCTGGTGCTTATATTTGTGGAGAAGAAACGGCTTTGCTAGAGAGCCTCGAGGGCAAGAAAGGACAACCGCGCTTGAAGCCGCCCTTTCCTGCAGGCGCTGGTCTTTATGGCTGCCCAACAACGATTAACAACGTTGAATCAATTGCGGTTGTGCCAACAATACTTCGTCGTGGAGCTGAATGGTTTGCTGCACTTGGTAAGCCCAATAATACAGGCACAAAATTATTTTGTATTTCTGGTCATGTCAATAAGCCGTGTAATATTGAAGAGGTAATGGGAATACCACTTCGTGAATTAATTGAAAAACACGCTGGCGGCATCCGAGGTGGATGGGATAATTTAAAGGCAATTATTCCAGGGGGATCCTCTGTTCCGATGATTCCAAAAGATATATGCGAAACTGTGACTATGGATTTTGATTCCTTGCGTTCTGTTGGCTCTGGTCTTGGTACAGGTGGTTTGATTGTAATGGACAAATCAACTGACATTATTTATGCTATCGCAAGATTGAGTAAGTTCTATATGCATGAATCATGTGGTCAGTGCACCCCATGTCGTGAGGGAACTGGCTGGATGTGGCGCGTGATGATGCGTTTGGTTCGTGGTGATGCTGAAGTTGAGGAAATTGATGAGTTAATATCAGTGACTAAACAAGTTGAGGGGCATACGATTTGTGCGCTTGGTGATGCCGCAGCTTGGCCAATTCAAGGGTTAGTAAAACATTTTCGTGATGAAATTGTTGATAGAATTAGAGCAAATAAGTCTTTGTAAATAAAATTTGATGAAAAAAAACTATATTAAAATAGGAATCATATTTTTCCTACTTTCCATCGTTATTATTTTAAACATAAAATATAATAATGAAGAAGAACAAATTATTGCAGAAGTTGAAAGTAATTTTGGAACTACATGGGTTTTTGATACAAAAGAACTTAGATGTATGAGCTTTTTGAAGCCTCCAACACCGATAATTCAGAGCTGTATGAACAAA
Organism: Rickettsiales bacterium; assembly: GCA_003963235.1. Taxonomy (GTDB): domain Bacteria; phylum Pseudomonadota; class Alphaproteobacteria; order Rickettsiales; family Rickettsiaceae; genus Megaera_A. The sequence continues at coordinate 753 of RXKF01000023.1, read as the reverse complement.
AATAATCATAAAATAATTAGTTATGATTATGCCAGATTATTTACAAGTACAGTTTTTTTTGTTGATAATCCTAGGAAAATTTTAGTTATTGGCTTGGGTGGAGCAACAATACAAAGAGCTTTTAATGCAATTTTGCCAAGAACTCATATTGATACCGTAGAAATTAATGATACACTTCCTTCATTAGTGGAGAAATATTTTGATTATAAAGAAGATAATTTAAATAAAATAATTATAGATGATGGTGCAAGATTTGCCAAAAATGGCAAAGAGGCAGAATATGATATAATACTAATCGATGCATTTTCAGCTGATTATATACCGCCACAAATGTTAACTGATGATTTTATGCAAAACGTAAAAAGAATGCTAACAGAAAATGGAGTTGTAGCAATTAATACATTTGCTAATAGTGATTACACTGATTTAGAAATTGATCTATTTAAACGAAATTTCGATAATTATTTTAAATTATTAGCAGGATCATCAAAAGTAATGATTGCTGGTAAAAATTCATTGCCAAGTTTAGCTGAAGTTAGTGCAAATGCAAATTTATGGCGCTTTAGATTTATAGAAATTGGTGTTGATCAATATATATTACTAAGTTTATTTAAAAATCTTGAAAAGCAACTTGATAATTAGTGATTTATAGTCCTATTCTTAGATTAAAAACCACAGCTTCAGCTGATTATATGGCACTGATAACAAAATAATTTAAATGAATAATAAAAGGAGGTATAAGTAGTAAAGAAA
>RXKF01000070.1 GCA_003963235.1 Rickettsiales bacterium | reverse complement strand
CTTATTTATCATTTTGTCATTATATTTTGTTTCTATTTATTTTTATTTGCCTGTTATTCTCTGCTTATTCCTATCTTTCCCAATAATGGATATGCTTTGCTTATCCATTATTGGCGTTAACTATGGTGATGACACCATCGTTCTCCTTACTCTTTATTTATAGCCTTTTTTACTTTATCACTTTTTTCTTTTTTGGCTACTTCTTATCATAACTGACATACAAAGCACTATTATCAATATAAACTCTTGCAATCCGTTAACTATTGTGATATAAAAGTCTCACTAACGAAAAAGGCAAAAAACATACATACATAGTAATTGCAAAAATTGACACTTTATGTATATTATTATCGTAATTGTCTAGATTCGGGCGTTTTTTTACTTAGTAGATGCATAATTTATTATGCATCTATGCCCTGGTCGAATTTAGGCAAAACGTATGTTTTGAGCTGGTTTTTGCTTAAAAAATTTAACTATTAACCATAAAATAAAGGTATTTAAAAATTATGGAAAAAAAATCTAGATTTAAAAAACTTCTAACGACTGCCTCTGCATTTGCAGTGATTGCAGGCGCAAGTACGAATGCAATGGGTGCTGAACTTGTTACTGCTGGTAATGTGGCATTAAATGCTAATGCTAACTTTGTGCCGTTGCAAGTTCCTGCAACTAATGTAGATACTATTAAATTGGGTGGTGCGCATAATATTAATGCAAACGTAGCAAACTTTATATTAAAATCACTTGATTTTGATAATCAAGGAGCTGTTGGTCTTTTAACAATTAGTCAAAATTTAGTTCTTGGTGAAACTATTGGAGTTAACGGTGTCAATAGAATGAACGTAGCGATTGCAGGAGCTAATTCTCTTACCTTATCTACAATTGCTGGTTTTAATGGTGGCTTTGGTGGTTTAGGAAATTTCACTTTCGGAAATGCTAATAGTGATTTAATTATCAATAGTGATGCAACTTTAGCAGGAACTATTAATGGTGTGGGTGGTAACGAAGGTAAGATAACTATCGGTGCTGTAAACGCAACCTTCGATGGTGTTATTGGTGGTGGTAATGTCATCGGTACTATTACAGTTGCTGCAGGTGGTACAGCTCAATTTAATCAAAATGTTTCTACTAATGCTGGTATCATATTAACTGGAGCTGGTGTAGGTGTAGGTGTACCTACAGCTGCTAGAGCGATTATTGCTGATGGAAAAAATGTTGCAGGTGCAATTAATGGTGCTGGTGCTGGCAATGGTATTGTAGAATTCTTAGGTGCTTCAACTGTTGACGACATGGGTCATGGTAATGCATTGAAGTCTATTGCTTTACAAGGCAATGGTGTTGTTGACTTTGCTGGCGGAAATACAGTAAAAGCACTAACATTATCTATCGATCATGCTAATGCTGAGGCTCAATTGAGAGAGGGCTTAGAAGGTAACGTTGTATTCTCAGCTGATGGTAAAGTTTCTGTTGTAGCAGGTAAAAATATTACTGGTAAGGTTACTACTACAAATGGTGGTAATTTAGTTTTTGCTGGTGGTAATAGTGCTGTTACGGGTGATATCGGTGCAGCTGGTAATGCATTAACAACTGTTGAAATTACAGGGGCTGGTACTATAGATTTAACAGGCGCTCTTCTTGCTGCTACAAAAACTTATTATGCTGAGCAATTTAAGTTTGGAAACGCCGGTGCTATATTACAAGTTGCTGCTGATGGTAAATTATATGGTAATGCAGTTGCAACTGCCCCTAATAATGGTCAGATTATATTTGCAGGTGCTGGTGAATTCACGGGTGTTCTTGGTACTGGTGCTAATTCATTAGCTGCAGTAGAATCAAATGCTGCTGCATTAGTAAAAATTAATAGTGCTGGTACTCATAAAGTTGCTGAGTTTAAATTTGGTAATGCTAATTCAGCATTTGAATTTGCTGATGGTGCTAATATTGATGGTGCAATTACTGCTCTTGCTGGTAATGGTGGTATTGTTACGTTTAAAGGTAGTAGCACTGTATCAGGTGCGGTTGGTAATGGTCATGATTTAGCGTCAATAACTATTTCAGGTGCTGGAGCTGATAATAAAGTTGTTGCTTTATCTGGTGCTGCAAGAGCAGCAACCACAAATATCACTAATGGTGGTACGTTGCAATTAACTGGTGCTGGTGGTACTTTAACTACTGGTGGTGGTGGTGCTGGTGCTGGTGTTGTGACTTTTAATAATAATGGTGGTGTATTAAAATTTTCAAGTAACATAAATCATAACATTGATTTACGAATTGCTAATGGAAGTGTTGGTTCTGTAATAGTTGATAATACAGTTTTAGTAGCACAAACAATTACATTTTCTAAAATTGGTGATGTAGCTGGTGTAAATGCTTTAAATGTGCTTGACCATAATGCGGCAGCTACTGTTAAGTTTAACGGAGCTGGTTCACATATTACAACTGTTAACATTGGAAACGCAGATGCAGTTTTAGAGTTCGCAGCTGCAGGTGACTACAAAATCGTAAATATGACTCTTGCTGCAAATGATCAAGGTACTTTGAAAATTTCTGAAGCTATCAATTTCTTGACTGCAGGAAATGGTGTGTCATTTGGTAGTGCTGATGCAGATGGTAAGCGTTTAAAAGCTCTTTCATTTAATGGTAACCATGAATTAAGGTTACAAGATAACGTAAATATTTATGCACTTAAAGTAATAAATGCTGTTAACGAAGGTAAGATTAAAACTTTTGGCAATAACATATTAGATTTAGGTGCTCAAGGAGCAAATAAATTAGATACTTTAGAAGTGACTGGTGCTGTAGGTACAAAGACACGTTTATTAAGTGTGTTAAGCTTTAACGGAGTTACAACAGTCGGCAATGATGCAACTTTAGAAATTACTAAAGATTTTACAGCTGCTGCTATTAATGCTGTAAATGCTGGTAATGGTACAGTTAAATTTACAAATGCTAAAAATATTACAGTTGCAGGTGCAGTTGGTGCTGGTAATGTATTAAGAACACTTGAATTTGCTGGTAAAAAAGTAACATTCTCTGGTGCAATTACTCATAATAATGCAGCGAGTACAGTATTATTCAGTGGTGATGAAGCAACGACTGTTGAATTCACTAATGTAGGTGCTGATATTGCTGGTGCAGCAATCTTTACTAACTCAAGTAAAGAGGATGTAACACACACCTTAATATTAAAGGCGGCTAATAACAATTTTACAGGTGATTTATCTTCTGCAAATAACGGTGCTAAGAAAATTAATTTTCAACTAGGTGCTGCAATTGATGCTGAATTATCAGGTGCTGTAAAAGCTGATGGTGCAAACTTCACAACAAATGCAAATAATACTGGTGCATTAAATGTTAATAAAGATGGCGTAGTTGTTAACTCTGTTGGTGCTTCTGGATTAGAACTAGCATTAGTAACATTTACTGAAAATGGTACTATTAAAAATAATACATTTGCTAGAGATATTAATGTGGTAGCAGGAAAAACTGCAACTCTAGGCGGAAATATTACATCAGCGAATGGCTTGAATCTAGCTGGTGCTGCATCTAAAGTTATTTTCTCAGATAATGCTATAGTTAATTCAAAAGTTATTGCTGGTGTTGTTGGAGAAGGATTGGTTGAGTTTGCTGGTTCTGCAGTTGTTAACCAAGATATTGGTACTGCAAATACTGTTAAATCTGTTACTTTCTCAGATGATGCTGCAAAAACTGTAACATTAAATGCTGAAAATATTAAAGCTGTTGATACATATTTCAAGAAAGGTGCAGTAGTACTATCACACAATTTAACGCTTGCTGGTGCTAACGTTTCTACAAGAAATTCAAATTTATCACTTAGTGATAAAAAATTGACTGTTGATGCTACTAACACTTTAACTTTTAATGAAACAAATACTATTAACTTTACTGTAAGTCAAAATGATAAAGGTGATTTAGTAGGTGGTAGTATTGCTATAGCAAAAACAGGTGCTTACAAAGCTGCTGCTGATGCAAAACTTGTAATCAACCCAATTGGTAATTTAGCAAAAAGACTTGCATCTGATGATAAACTTGAGTTCACACTGATTGACAATTCAGAAGGTAACAATGTTAATGCTACGGATCAATTCAAAAAAGCAAATGTATCTATACTAGCAGGCAATAGAAATATTGAATATACTTTGAATTTCAATGACAAAAATTCACTTGTCTTAACTGGTGTCGATAGAACTAGAGAAAGTGTTTTAGAAGCATTAAATTCTTTATCTATTAACGATGCATCAATTGCAGAAAATGTGAATGGTATATTTACAGCTTCTCAGGGTACTGATGCTGGTAAATTTGCTGATCTATTGTTCTCACTAACAGATTCAAATGGTGTTAGAGATAATAAATCAACTGAGGATGCAATAACAAGGTTAGTAAATCCTACTGCTGAAGCTGCAACTACTGCAATTGAAGGTAATTTAGGAAATGTTAGTGTCGGACTTAGCACTCGTACAGCAAATCTTGCTGGTAGCTCAGTAGCTGTAGAAGTTTCTTCACTTGAAACTGGTGTTGCTGCTGGTGATGATCAACACAGATATGGCGTGTGGGCAGCTCCGTTCTATAATAACACTACACAAAAAGCCAGAAAAGGTGCTGCAGGTTATAAGAGCGAAGCATATGGCGCAACATTTGGTTTTGACACTAAAGCGAATGATGACATGATTATTGGTACTGCGCTTACTATTGCAGGTACTGACATGAAACATAAAGATTTCAAATCTGGTGATAAAACAAAGATTAACGCTTATATGTTCTCTATCTATGGTATGCAACAACTTACAAACAACTGGTTTGTGCATGCAGTAGCTACATATGGTACTAATGAAGTTAAAAACAACTCAAAAAGAGTTAGCGGTGTTAAAACATATGAAATTGTTAGTTCAAAATACACAGCTAATGCTTTCAACGCAGAAGCGATGTTTGGATATAACTTTGCTATGAGTCAAATAGCTATGACTCCAATGTTTGGTGCTAAATTAACTAGAGTAAACGATGGTGGTTATAAAGAAACTGGTTCACTAACAGGACAAAACTTGTCTGTAACTACAAAAGCTTCTAACAAATTGGAAGTTGTTGCTGGTGCTAAAGTTTCTGGTTACTCAATCGAGACTAATGGTGTTATATTAAACCCAGAAGTTCATGGTTTCGTAAGCCAAGATCTAATTGGTAAAAATCCTACTCCAAAAGTTGGTATTGATGGTTTAACAAATGGTCTTGCAACTAAGACTATTAAGCCAGCTAAAACATCATATAACTTAGGATTCAGTATTAATTCTGAGTATAACATGATGGAATACGGATTAGGTTATGATGCTGAGATGTCTAACAAGCGTGTTGGTCACCAAGGTACATTAAAAGTTCGTGTTAATTTCTAATTGACTTTGGGTTTAGTGGGTAATATTTAAATTATTAGCCACTAGCCTTGAGCTTCTAGATAATAAAAAAAAACTCCTGCAACTTTGAAATATAAGCTGCGGGAGTTTTTTTATGATGTGCGTATTAACGATTTTTTGACTTCTTCTGTTCTTGATTGACAAGGAAATAATTAAAAAAATTATCAATTGCAAAATTTGCACGTTATGATTACTGATTTTAAACAATTATACGCTTTAAAGTTGAGAAAAGCTGATGTTTTGAAAGTCGTGAACACTCACGAAATTTTAGTTGAAGAAGTATAAATGGTGGAGCCACGGGGAATCGAACCCCGGACCTTTTGAATGCCATTCAAACGCTCTACCAACTGAGCTATGACCCCATCTAAAGTGAAGTATAATAAAAAAAGGTGTTTTTGCAAGGAAATTTGTGGTATGTGATATACAAAATCATAAAGTTAAAAACATATTGTGAGAAAAAATTAAGTGTCAGCTATTCCATTATTAGATCATGTATATCAAAATAAGTTAAATAAAACTTTTGCACGGCGCATAGGCAAAACTCTGACAACTACCAATAAGCAGATTTTGTCAGAAATAATGCCAAAATATCTATATAGCAGAGAGGTTCTTAGCCATGATTCTAGAGATAAATATCTGGAAATTGGATTTGGTATGGGTGAACATGTAATGCATCAAATTATCAATAATCCGAATTCTTTATATATTGGTGCAGAAGTGTATTTAAATGGAGTGGCTAATTTTTTAAAAATTATGCAGGATTGCGATAATCAAAACTATATGGTATGGCCAGATGATGTTGATTTAATACTCGATGACATGCCTTCCAATTCTTTAAATGGGGTGTATATATTATTTCCCGATCCATGGCATAAAAGAAAATATTTGCCAAAACGACTTTTTAATAGCAATAGATTACTACAAATTAAAGATAAATTAAAAATAGGTGGGTTTATCTCGTTTGCCTCAGATATTGCTGATTATTTTGCATTAGCTAAAAACCTTTTGATGCAAGATGAAGATTTTAGCTTTAAAAACAAAGACTTCTCGAAGTGTCACGATGGATATGTGCAAACAAAATATCATCAAAAAGCAATTTTAGAAGGAAGGAATCCACAGTTTATTACAGCAATTTATCGTAACTTAAAATGAGTTAGTTGATTTCATTAAATAATATTTGTATGATCAAGTAAATTTTAAACTATATATAAAAAAAGAGGAATAATATGAATCCATTCATTGGTAAAGCTGCACCAGATTTTGATGCTAAAGTTGTGATGCCAGATAACAGTATCAACAGTGAGTTTAATTTAAAAAAATATTTGCATAATCATAAGGGTATTATTTTTTTCTATCCCCTTGATTTTACATTTGTTTGTCCATCAGAAATTATTGCTTTCAATAACAGATTAGGTGATTTTACCTCCAGAAATACAAAAGTAGTAGCTGTTAGTGTTGATTCACATTTTTCTCATCATGCATGGAAGAATATGCCTGTTAACAAAGGTGGAATTGGTAATATTCAGTTTCCTTTAGTATCTGATTTAAAAAAAGAAATTTCTACTGCTTATAATGTTTTAAACGAAGATGGTATATCATATAGAGCAACATTCTTGATTGATGAGCGTTTTAATATTAGACATTATTTAGTTAATGATTTACCGCTTGGCAGAAATGTTGATGAAGCGTTAAGAATGATTGATGCTTTAGAACATCATTTAACATATGGTGAAGTTTGTCCAGCAGGTTGGAAAAAAGGTGATCAAGCAATGAGAGCAACTCAGCAAGGTGTTTCAGATTACTTATCTTCAAATGCAGAAAAACTATAATTCAACATGCAAATATTGAGTTTAAAGAAAATTTTGTATTTTACCTCTTTAGAATATTTCTTATGTTAAGCGACTTATTTACACGCGCAAATAAACAAAATTATTCTGAAGAAACTATTGATATTTTACGCCTAATTCGAAGTGAAAATGTAGGACCTAAAACTTTTTATCATTTAATCAAGTTATTTGGTAGTGCATCTAAGGCCTTAGATAATATTGCTGAATTTTCGATTAAAGGTGGAAGATCAAAGCCTATTAAGGTCTATACGCGCGCATTAGCAGAAAAAGAAATTGCTGATATTCAAAAGAATGGAGCAAGTATAGTTACTTATAAAGATTTTGAATATTCGCAACTATTATTGCAAATTCATGATTTTCCACCTGTTCTTACATATAAAGGAAATATTTCGCTGCTTCAGTCAGAAAATATAGTGGCAATTGTCGGGGCTAGAAATAGTTCCATTAATTCAAGACATTTTGCGTCTAATATTGCAAAAGAGCTTACCGAGCAAGGTTATATTACAGTCTCTGGTTTAGCGCGAGGAATTGATACGGCAGTTCATGAGGCCAATACAGCAAAAACTATTGCGGTTATTGCGGGTGGTATTGATCATATTTATCCCCCTGAGAATAAAAAATTATTTGAAAAAATTTGTGAGTCTGGACTTCTTTTAGCAGAACTTCCAATAGGATCAAGCCCATTGCCACAACATTTTCCTCAACGCAATAGAATTATAGCTGGTTTGTCTTTGGCTACGGTTGTAATTGAAGCTGGTCTTAAATCTGGTTCTTTAATTACGGCAAATTTTGCACTTGATTATAATAGAGAGGTTTTTGCTGTTCCAGGTTTCCCATCTGATCCTAGATGTATGGGCAGCAATAAATTGATAAAAGATGGTGCATATTTGCTTGAATCGACTGAAGATATCATTTCTAACATCACAAGTTTTGAAAAATTAAAAATAAGTCTTGAAGAATCACAAAACTTTAGTAATAATTTCAAAATTCCAACATATAAGGAAAATTTTGAAATAAAAGATAGTGATAGAAAAATTATCCTTGAGCTTCTATCTTCTACGCCTATTGAATTTGAACTATTGGCAAAAGAGGCTGAATTGTCTCTGCCAGTTACTTACACAATATGTCTTGAGCTTGAACTTGCAGGAAAAATTACGCGCCATGTTGGAAACCGAATTTCGTTAATATATTGAATTTTTTATGAAACTAGTCATTGTTGAATCACCTGCAAAAGCAAAAACAATAAATAAATATCTTGGATCAGACTATAAAGTTATAGCATCTTTTGGTCATATCAGAGATTTACCCTCCAAGAATGGATCAGTATTACCAGATGAGGATTTTGCTATTAAATATGAAATTTCTGATAAATCGGCAAAATATGTTGAAGAAATTCGTAAATATGCAAAAAAATCTGATGAAGTGTACCTAGCAACAGATCCGGATCGTGAAGGAGAGTCAATTTCTTGGCATGTTGCTGAATTTTTGATCCAAGAAAAAATATTTAAGGATTATTCTAAATTCAAACGAATAGCTTTTAATGAAATTACAAAAAAAGCTGTATTAAATGCGATAGCAAATCCTAGAAAAATTGATGAGGATCTTGTTAATGCTCAGCAAGCTAGACGTGCTCTTGATTATCTGGTGGGTTTTACATTATCACCAATCTTATGGCGAAAATTGCCTGGCTGTAAATCAGCTGGTAGGGTGCAATCTGTGGCGCTTCGGATTATATGCGAAAGAGAAAGTGAAATTGAGAATTTCAAATCTCAAGAATTCTGGAATATTGAACTAGAAATGCTTAACAGTAAAAATGAGCAGTTCCTAGCCCGCCTTACCCATATTGAAGGCAAAAAATTAGAAAAATTCTCAATCATTGCTGGGGATGTTGCGCAAGCACAAGTGGAAAAAATTAAGCAGCAGAAATTTACTGTTCAATCTATTCAAAAAAAACAGCAAAAAAGGACGCCGCCTCCACCATTCATAACCTCCTCGTTACAGCAAGAAGCAGCAAGAAAGCTAGGTTTTAGTGCAAAAAAAACAATGCAAGTAGCTCAAAAATTATATGAAGGAGTCGATATTGGAGGTGAAACTGTTGGTTTAATCACTTATATGAGAACTGATGGAGTGACTTTATCTGAAGATGCAGTTGATAATATCAGAGTAATAATTCAAAGCAAATATGGTAATGATTATTTACCATCTGCGCCAAGAGTTTATAAATCCAAACAAAAAAATGCTCAAGAAGCGCACGAAGCAATTCGCCCAACGGATATTGAGCTAAGTCCTGAATCATTGTCGCAAAAGTTAGATAAAGACCAATTAAATTTATATGATTTGGTTTGGAAAAGAACAATCGCATGTCAGATGGAAAATGTTTTGGTTGATATGGTTGGAGCTGACCTTATTAGTGATGATAATAATTTTACAGCAAGAGCAACTGGTTCAACAATAGTATTTGATGGTTTTTACAAAGTCTATAAAGAGGGCAAGGATGATAGTGTTGATGAAGAGGATAAAACGCTACCAGTTTTATTTGAATCGGAAGCACTAAAGACAAAAAAAGTTAATCCAAATCAGCATTTTACTGAAGCCCCACCGCGTTATTCAGAATCAAGCTTAGTGAAACGACTAGAGGAACTTGGTATTGGTAGACCTTCTACATATGCATCGATAATTTCAGTGTTGCAGGATCGAAAATATGTTAGCGTTGATAAGAAGCGTTTTCATCCTAATGATTTGGGTCGTTTAGTTACAACATTTTTGGTTGGTTTTTTTAAGCAATATGTTGAATATGATTTCACTGCTGAGCTTGAGACTGACCTTGATAAAGTGTCTGAAGGAAAATTAAATTGGAAAATATTACTTAGTAATTTTTGGACTGGCTTTGACAGTAATGTGCAAAAAGTTGCAAAGTTCAGTACTTCTGATGCCATTGCTTATGTGGAGCAGTCGCTGGATTTTTACCTGTTTGGTGAAGCTGGAACTGAAAATTATGAAAAAAATAAAAAGTGCAGTGTTTGCGCAAGCGGTAAATTAAATTTAAAATTAGGAAAATATGGATCTTTTCTAGCTTGTAGCAATTATCCTGATTGTACATTTAAAAAGACTAATTATGTTGGTAGTCATGATGATGCTGTTATAATTCCTTTAGATGAAACTAAAGAATTAGGTAAGAGTGATGATGGGCAAACTATATTTTTGAAAAAAGGACCATATGGTTGGTATGTTCAATTAGGAGAAGCGCCACCCAAAGCATCTAAAGTAAAAGAAGAAAAAATTGATAAAAAAACAAAAGCTAAAAAAGGAGAAAAAAAGCCTAAGGCGGAAAAAGAAGTAAAGCCACCAAAACCAATCAGAAGCACAATACCGCCAAATGTAAAACCTGAAGATGTTACTTTAGAGATGGCGTTAAAATTGATTAGTCTACCATTATTTATCGGTAAACATTCTGACACAGGTGAAGATATTCATATGGGTATTGGCAGATTTGGGCCATATTTAAAATATCAGAGTAAATTTACATCTATACCAAGAGCACATGATCCATTTACTGTGAATTTGAGTGAAGCAGAGCAAATTATTGCAAACAAAATTGAAAGAGATATTAAAAATCCAAGAGCTCCGAGAGCCCCTAAAGTTGCTAAAGAAAAAACAGTAAGAGCTAAAAGGAAATAATATTTTAACGCTAATTTGCGATAATAAAGAAGTAGAAAGATAGGAAATATATGGATTGCAAGGCTTTGACATTTGTGTTTATTTTTATTTGTCAAAAAAACATTTAAGACAAGCTATTTTTTCTTTACAATCCTTATATTTTCTTATTTATGCAACAGATAAGCTTTGCTTCTCCATAATTAGCATTAATTAACAATTCTATTTACTCATATATTTTTGAATTATGCTTCTAATCATTTGTGACAAGTATCTTTCTTTGTTCACTTTGCGTAGTTAAGAAGTCCGACCGCCAAAACTCTTCTAAGCGTTTAAAATA
>RXKF01000010.1 GCA_003963235.1 Rickettsiales bacterium | reverse complement strand
ACACAAACCTTTTCATTGCCTTTCTTTACTACTTATACCTCCTTTTATTATTCATTTAAATTATTTTGTTATCATTGCCATATAACAGAGATCAGGCTAAAAAACCTAACAGACATCATGTTTTTATGAGGTGATGTTAACCCCAAAATTCCTTAAGCTGACAGCATTACTTTAACATTCGCTATTTTTATCTTATAACATATATCTAAAATTAACTTTAGATATCAATATTTAAAATCAAAATCTTGCTTATTTTCAATATATGTCCTAATTCTAGCCATTAAATCTTGAAAATATTGTATATTATGCCAAGTCATCAACATCATGCCAATAATTTCTCCAACTTTTACTGTATGATGCAAATAGGCCTTGGAATAATTTACACATGCAGGGCACGGGCAATCGACCTCTAGGGGTTCTGGATCATCTGCAAATTGACTATTTCTAATATTTACAGGCCCATATTTCGTAAAAGCTTGACCATTTCTACCAGATCGTGTTGGAATTACACAATCAAACATATCAATACCACGCTCAACAGCGCCAATAATATCATCAGGTTTTCCTACTCCCATTAAATAACGTGGTTTGTCAATCGGTAATAAATCAGGTGCATAGTTAAGAACTGAAAACATCTCCTGCTGCCCTTCGCCCACAGCTAAGCCACCAATTGCATAACCTTCAAAATCAAGGTCAATTAAATCACGAGCTGATTGCAGTCTTAATTCTTCATAAACACTGCCTTGTATAATGCCAAACTGAGCATAACCGTCACGTTTTATGAAAGCATCACGCGAACGCTTTCCCCATCTCGAAGTTAATTCCATTGAAAACTTTGCTTGCTCAAAAGTAGCTGGATATGGTGTGCACTCATCAAAAGCCATAGTTATGGTGCTATCTAACTTATGCTGTATTTCTGTAGAATATTCTGGAGTGAGCATATGTTTGCTTCCATCAATATGAGATCTAAATTCCACGCCAGATTCAGTGATTTTTCGTAAACTCGATAATGACATTACTTGAAAACCACCAGAATCTGTCAAAATAGGACCATTCCAGTTCATGAATTTACGAAGCCCTCCAAGTTTTTCGATGCGATCCGCACCAGGCTTTAACATCAAATGATATGTATTACCAAGTACAATATCACTATTAGTACTTGCCACAGAATCAGGCATCATTGCTTTGACGGTGCCTCTAGTGCCAACTGGCATAAAAGCAGGTGTCTTAATTGCCCCATGCTTTGTTTGAATAACTCCAGTTCTTGCTTTTTTGTGGGTGTGAGTAATATTTAGACCAAATTTCATGTCGTCATCCCTTAAATTTTTATATGTTTTATTCTTTTTTAATTAACATTGCATCACCATAGCTGAAAAAACGCATTTTACTTTCTATAGCATAGTTGTAGAGTGCTTTGATTTTATCCATTCCCGCAAATGCACAAACTAACATAAATAATGTAGATTTAGGCAAATGAAAATTAGTCAGCATCAAATCCGCAATCTGGAATTTATAGCCAGGCTTAATAAAAATATTGGTTTCTTTTGATTGTGGAATCACAACTCCATCAACAGAACATGATTCAATAGTGCGCATTGAAGTAGTACCAACTACTATCACTCTTCGTTTTTCTCTTTTAGCTTTATTAATTTTATCAGCCGTATCTCGCGAAACTTCACACCATTCTGAATGCATTTTATGCTCAAGTATGTTTTCTGTTTTGACCGGTAAAAATGTGCCAGCCCCAACATGAAGAGTAACAAAATCAATTTCTACATTGAGCGCTTTTATTTTTTCCATCAATTCTTCAGTAAAATGAAGCCCTGCTGTTGAATTTGCAACTGAACCACGTATTTGACTATATATATTTTGATACCTATGTTTATCCTCATCATTTTTCTCAGTACGTTTTATATATTGTGGTAGAGGTATCATACCGTATAGATCTAAGAAGTCAAAAACCTTCATATTATCCAAAACAAATTCAATTTCAACTTCACCAAACTCTAATTTTTTTCTAATAATAACTCGGTGTTTACCAAATTGAAATATCTCACCTTCAATAAGGTTTTTAGATGGACGTGCAAAACCAAGCCAGACAAAATCATTAATTGGCTTATTTAAATTTATATTGATTATTTTATTATTATCTTTTTGCAATAATAGTTTTGCGTTGATCACTCGGCTATTATTAAATATCATCAAGTCGCCTGCACGTAAATAATTTATTAAATCATAAAATTTTACAATTTTATTGCTTCCTTCATTAGGAATAAGTAAATTTGAATGATCTCTTTGCAATGCTGGTTGTTGCGCAATTAATTCTTGCGGCAAATCAAAATCAAAATCTTGAAGTTTCATATATTAGTAATTTAGGTATTTTGCAAAATAATATACGATATTGTATTTAATTATACTATATTTTTTTATATTATTGTTTTAGAGCTTAAGTAATTTTACTTAACAATAAACTAGCATTAGTTCCACCAAAACCAAACGAATTAGTCAAGGCATGATTAATTTCCATTTTTTTTGCAGTCATGGGCACCAAATCTATTTTAACTTCTTCAATTGGGTTGTGTAGGTTAATGGTTGGCGGCGCTATTTGATCGCGAATAGCTAAAGCAGTAAAAATAGCTTCCACGCTGCCTGCTGCACCAAGTAGATGACCAATTGATGATTTAGTTGAAGACATCTTTAGTTTTTTATTTTCATGAAATAGTGATTGTACTGAATTAAGCTCAATTACATCACCAACCTTGGTCGATGTGCCATGTGCATTAATATAATCAATATCATTTGACGTTAACTTACCATCTTTTAATGCATTTTCCATAGCCCTGAATGCTCCTCTTCCACTTGGTGAAGTCATATGATAAGCATCACCAGTCAAACCATAGCCACGGACTTCAGCGTAAATTTTAGCACCACGATTTAATGCATGCTCATATTCTTCTAAAACAACAATGCCAGCGCCTTCGCCCATCACAAAACCAGCATGATCAATGTCCCAAGGTCTTGATGCCTTTGTTGGATCATCATTAAAATTTATTGCAAGTGCCCTAGCTGCGGCAAAACCAGCAACGCCAACAGGAGTAATTGGAGCTTCAGAGCCACCTGCAATCATTACATCAGCATCACCATATTTAATCATTCTTGCTGCATCTCCTATAGCATGAGCTCCAGTAGAACAAGCGGTTGAAATCGCACTATTGGGTCCTGCAAAACCGTGGATTATTGAAATATGACCTGATAATAGATTTACTAATGATGCTGGAATAAAATATGGGCTAGTTCTATTTTGCTCTGAAGCGTGAAATTCAACTGAAGTATCTTCAATCGTACCAAGTCCACCGATTCCTGAACCAACAATTATACCAGTGCGTTCTTTGTCGTTCTCAGATTCAGGCTTCCATTTACTATCTTTGATCGCTTCTGCAGCTGCAATTAATCCAAAATGGATAAATTTGTCCATTTTTCTCAAGTCTCGTGCAGGAATTAGTTCTTCAGGGTTAAAATTTTGAACAGAAGAAGCTATTTTGCAAGGAATTTTACCCGTATTAAATGAAGTAATTTGACTAACACCGCTTTTTCCAGCCAATATAGCAGCCCAAATATCTGCTATATTAGTACCAAGTGAAGTTACCGCACCAACTCCAGTAATTACTACTCTTCTTGAGGTCATACAAATAAAATCCTTAACTAAAATTTAGGTAAAAATCAAAACACTTTTTATTTTTAAAGTTTATACACTTTTTTTAAAACGTCCAATTGCAATTTGTTATTAATGTATAAAGCATAAATTAATTTAGGCGGTAAAAACTAATGTAAACATGGATATTTAAATTAGAAATAAATCCACCTAATTTTTTAATATTTGACAGTGATTTATGAGTTTAAATGTTTTGTCACATAGTCAACAGCATCAGCAACTGTTGAGATTTTTTTTGTTTCAGTATCAGGAATATCGCACTTAAATGCTTCTTCAATTGCCATCATCAATTCTACTAAATCTAAGCTATCTGCTGCTAAATCATCTCCAAATTTAGAACCTAAAGAGATTTTTGTTTCATCAATTCTTAAAGTTTCGGCAACTATCTGAATAATTTTTTGTTCAATTTTTGCTCTATCTAATGCTTTTACATCATCATTTTTTAAAGTATCAACACTAGGTGCAATAATTTTTTGTTCGATATTCTCGCTCATATAAAACCTCTATATAGTTTTTTTAATTTAGAATTTAATTATTTATACAAATTCTAGTTTTCATCTTTTACCACAATTTTTTTTTATTTGCTAGAACAAAAAATGTTATACTAATAACATGCCGCCATTTACATGAATTGTTTGACCTGTAATATATGAAGCTAGTGGGCTTGCAAGAAAAGATACAGCATAAGCTACATCTTCAGGAGTTCCTAGAGTTTTAGTTGGAATTTTTTGCATTATTGCTTCTTTTTGCATGTCATTTAAGCTATCTGTCATTGCGGATTTGATGAAACCTGGCGCAACTGCATTAATTGTTATGTTTCTACTTGCAACTTCTATTGCAAGTGACTTACTCATGCCAATTAAGCCTGCCTTAGATGCACAATAATTAGATTGACCTGGATTTCCAGACACGCCAACAATTGAAGATATATTGATAATACGCCCATAGCGTGCACGCATCATTTTTTTTATCGCAATTTTATTTAAAATAAAGCTGGCTTTTAGATTAATATTTATTACTTCATCAAAATCTTCATCAGACATTTTGATGATTAAATTATCTTTAGTGATACCAGCATTGCAAACTAAAATATCTAATTTTTCAATATCATCTAATAAATTATTACAAGAAGCACTATCTGCTAAATTACATTGTTTTATAGTGAAATTGTTACCAAGTTCTTTGCCTAATTGCTCTAATTTGTCTAAGTTACTTCCGCTTATATAAACATGTGCTCCAAGTTTATGTAATAATACAGTAATGGCTCTACCTATGCCGCCACTAGCTCCAGTAATTAGAGCGTTGTTATTTGTTAAATCAATCATTTTTTCCTTCTTTATTAATCTTCAATTTCTTCGTTATCTTCATCAGCGCCGCTGATAACTAAATTATTGCTAGAATTGAGCAAATTAAACTTAATTTTTTCTTCAAGTTCTTTAGCAATTTCAGGGTTATTGCGCATATACTGTTTTGCATTTTCTCTACCTTGACCGATTCTTACGCCATTATGAGAAAACCAAGCCCCTGCTTTATCAATCAGTTCTTGTTTAACGCCAAGATCAATTAATTCTCCTTCTTTAGAAATACCTTGACTATATATAATATCAAAATCAACCGTTCTAAATGGTGGGGCAACTTTATTTTTAACAATTTTCACTCGAGTTTGGTTGCCAACTACTTCTTCTTTATCTTTAATAGAACCAATACGCCTAATGTCAATTCTTACAGATGCATAAAATTTTAATGCATTTCCGCCTGTAGTAGTTTCAGGGCTGCCAAACATAACGCCAATTTTCATCCTTATTTGATTAATAAAAATAATCGTGCAATTAGTTCTTGATGTTGAAGCTGTTAGTTTTCTTAGAGCTTGGCTCATTAATCTGGCCTGCAGACCCATATGAGAATCTCCCATTTCACCATCAATTTCAGCTTTTGGAACTAATGCTGCAACACTATCAACTACTAATAAATCAATAGCACCAGAACGTATTAATGTATCAGCAATTTCTAAAGCTTGTTCACCAGTGTCAGGTTGAGATATAATTAAGTCATCAATATTTACACCAAGTTGTTTAGCATATACAGGATCAAGCGCATGTTCTGCATCAATAAACGCACATGTTCCGCCTTGTTTTTGAGATTCTGCAATCATATGAAGAGTCAAAGTAGTTTTACCTGAGCTCTCGGGACCAAAAATTTCGATGATTCTACCTTTAGGAATCCCGCCAATCCCAAGCGCAACATCCAAACCTACCGATCCAGTGGGAATTGCTTCAATATTCATTTCTTGGCGTTGGCCAAGTTTCATTACCGACCCTTTGCCGTAGCTTTTTTCTATTTGGCTTAAGGCGGCAGCTAGTGCTTTATCTTTTTCCATGTTTTTCTCAAAATATTTATAAATTTTATAAGATATTAGCACCTATAAATAGAAAAGCAACGAAAACTTGAATATTGTACGTAAATTTTATTTCTTTAAATGATTTAATTTAAAAATAAATGTTGCATTAATATAAGTTAATTGTTATAAGAATATTATTAACAACAGTTAACTTAAGAGAAATTTTATGGACCAAAAAGAATTAAATCAGAGCCTGTGTAATGAAATAATTGCAAACAATATAAAAGATATAATAGAATTTATTAACAAAGGAGCACAAATCGATGCAAAAGATCAATTTGGTAATACTCCTTTAATTACTGCTATGTTAAATAATCAAATAGAAATAGCTAAATATCTGATAGATAAAGGAGCACAAATCGATGCAAAAGATCAATTTGGTAATACTCCTTTAATTACTGCTATGTTAAATAATCAGATAGAAATAGCTAAATATCTGATAGATAAAGGAGCTCAAATCGATGCAAAAGATCAATTTGGTAATACTCCTTTATTGTGCGCTGTAAGATACAATAACACTGAAATATTAAAATGTTTAGTCAGTAAAGGTGCTGATTTGAATTTAGTGTATTATAATATTTTTGTATGCTCAACTCCAGAAATACAAAAAATTATAAAGACAGCAACTATTGTTGATTCTTTATTTATAGAAGAAAATATGAAAAACCATCAAGTAGTTGAAAATGGTTACTCAGATGTTTTTTCATTGAGATATAAACATCATTTATCTACTAAAGGTTATGTCAAATCTTACCAGCAGCATATTAATGATATCAATGAATGCTGCCCAAGTTTGTCAAAAGAAAAAGATGAGCTAATTCAATCAATCCTAAAAGACCAAGAAGATTTTGACATGGAATGTGCATCGATTTTCCATACAATACTTGGTGTTAATAATCCAATGCCGATAGCAATGATCATAGAATTATTAAAAGAAGCGGGTGCTAAGGAAATTCCTGAAGAAGCGCAAAAAATAATTAATTTTTATGATCAAAACTCGTCGTTGAAAAGTGACGATATTATAGAATATCTGAATGCAAATTATGATAATGAGAATGATGAATCATTTGAGAAAAATGCATTTAAAGAAGAGATCACTAAAGCAAATATTGAAATTTTTAGCTTCAAATTACCTAGTATTTTAAAGCAATGTAATAATGATGACTCAAATTTTGCAAGACTGATTGATTTTTTCGATAATTCGCCAATACCAGTTAAATTGGTAGAAGAAATTGATTCATATTTTAAGCTTGAGGCATCAGGCAACCTTTATCATGAATTTTCTGATAAATAATAGTTAAAAATAATATTGCTTAGCTAATACAATAATACATAGGTTCTTTCTTAAAATTTTAATTCATAGGTTTTAAGGAAGAACTTTTTTTCCCATAACATACTGCTGCAAATTAATAAAATTGAGGTAGTAAATTATTTCAAAAATAATTACTATAAAATTTTTGGTTTCATAAATTTATTTTGTCCTTTATAATCCAACCGATCTTAATATTTTGATAAATAATTTTAATGAGCTAATGAGCAAACGTAATTATATATTTTTATCTGCTATCTCTGGTAATATTCTTGAATATTATGACTTTACTGTATATGCCGTATTTTCACTTGCAATAGGTCAAGCTTTCTTTCCTGACCATTCTGAAATAACTCAAATATTATCAAGCCTAGCAATATTTGCTGTTGGTTTTGTCACGCGCCCAGTCGGAGGAATAATATTTGGCTATATTGCCGATAAACACGGTCGACGAGTTTCCTTGATAACTTCGATGCTCGGCATGACTATTTCAACTTTTATTATGGGATTAATTCCTAGCTATGCTGAGATAGGATTTTATGCACCTAGCATACTTGTGCTCATGCGTCTTTTACAAGGCTTATGTATTAGTGGCGAAGGAGCGGGCGCGGCAATTTTTATTTTAGAACATTACCAACATTTGCGACCAGGATTTACAGCAGGTATAGTTCATGCATCAAATATAGCGGGAACATTGCTTGCAACTATTGTTGGAATTATATTGGCTTATTTTTTTCCAAATTTTGATTGGGCATGGCGCTTTGCTTTTATTTTGGGCGGATTAATGGGGATGTTTGGATTTTATATCAGACTTAAAGTTGCTGAAACTCCCATATTTATTAGATTATCGGAAAAAAAACAAACTTTAAAAGCTCCTTTTTTACATATACTACAAAATGCTAAAAAATCGATGTTTATCACTTTTTGCTTAGGGGCTGCTGCAAGTAGCGTTGTATATCTAATTAAAACATATATTAATATATATCATAGTAATGTTCTTCATTTCAGTGACACCACATCGCGAATTTATCTAGCTTATTCTTCAATAATCATGATGTTATCAATGCCGCTCTCTGGTCATTTGTCTGATGTGTTTGGTCGGTTTCGTATGATTGCAATTGCAGCTATTTGTGTATTTTTATTTGCTCTTCCTTGTTTTATTTTACTTTCCCAAGTCGGTTTATGGCAGCAAATTATTGCTCTTACTATGATCGCGATGCTTGGTGGTTTGATTGCTGGTTCTGCTTATATATTTATAATATCATTATTTTCTCCCGCGCAACGTTTTTCAGGAGTAGCATTCAGCTATAATTTAGGGATTGCGGTATGTGGGGGAACTTCCGCAGCGATATCACGTTGGTTACTTGAAAAAACTGGTCTTTATTATGCACCTGCTTTTTATATTATGCTAACTTCATTCGTATTTTTAGTTGTTATATATATAATGAGGCGAGATATACGCAAATTATTAAATGCTAATTTAAAACACTAATTACCATTATGATTCGTTATAAATTAGGAGTATTTGCAGAATATTTAGTACTAATTTATTACATATTTAAAATGTACAAAATATTGTACCATCGTTACAAAACTAAAGTTGGTGAAATTGATTTGATAATGCTAAAAAATAAACAATTAGTTTTTATTGAAGTTAAAGCTAGAAAAAATGGCATGCATGAACACATAGTCTCGCATAATCAACAACAACGAATTTCAAGAACAGCTGAGTTATTTATAGCTAAAAACAATAAATATGCTAATTATGATTTAAGGTTTGATTTAGCGATAGTTGAGCCTTTTAAACTTCCACAAATTATAAAAAATGCTTGGTAATTATATGCAAAACAAAAAGGAAATTACAGCTAATTGGTTTGAACATTTGAGAGATCAAATATGTGCTGCTTTTGAAAACATAGAGCAAGAATATGCAACTGCACGTGGTTTGCAACCTAGTAAATTTGAGCGCAAAAAATGGAATAGAGACGGCGGTGGCGGCGGTGTTATGTCAATCATGCGAGGTAATGTTTTTGAAAAAGTCGGCGTTAATATCTCAACAGTTTATGGTGAATTTTCTGAAGAGTTTAAGAATAAAATACCTGGAGCTGAGACTGATCCAAGTTTTTTTGCTACGGGAATTTCTTTGGTAGCTCATATGTGCTCGCCACTAGTTCCTGCAGTTCATTTTAATACGCGATATATAGAAACTACAAAAAGTTGGTTTGGCGGTGGAAGTGACCTAACTCCGATGTATGAGGATTTAGAGGAAACTAAATTTTTCCATAATTCACTAAAAGAGATGTGCGATCAACATGATGAAACTTATTACGCTAACTTTAAAAAACAATGTGATGAATATTTTTATCTAAAGCATCGAAATGAAGCAAGAGGAATTGGCGGCATCTTCTATGATTATTTAGCCAATAATTTTGATGATGATTTTGCATTCACTAAGGATGTTGGCAGGGCCTTGCTTACCACATATCCTGAAATTGTTAGACGTAAAATGAACCTCACATGGACTGATCAGCAAAGACATCATCAGCTAGTCAAACGTGGCAGATATGTTGAGTTTAATCTTCTTTATGATCGTGGCACTAGCTTTGGTTTAGCAACTGGCGGCAATGTTGAAGCAATTTTAATGTCACTTCCTCCTGAAGTTAAGTGGCCATGATTTTCAATTTATGAGTTGTAAATTTAGAACAGAAAAAATTTTGTTTTAGAAATAATATTTCCTATTTACTGTTATATTAAAATTATTGCTGAACAAGTTAACTTTTTTATTTATCATTAATATGTGTAGTTAATAATTAATTAATAAGGTAAGTAATATGACAAAATCTACGGATAATAATTCTAAAGAAAACAACATTGAATCTGATAAAGAAAATTGGAAAATGGTACTTTATACTCCTCCAACAATTAGTCCATCATTGCAATTAAGTTTTGAACAATTATTTAAAGTCTTTGGTAACAAATCTTCCCTTTCTTCACTTTTTGAAAAAATCTTTAAAGAAACATATGTAAAATTAGTTGATAAAATTGTTGTACCTGCATTAACAGAAACTGAAAAAGGTTTAGATAAGTTGGAGGAAAATTTAAAAAAAAATAATGTTCCTGCTATTAAAGCAGCTAAGCAAGAAATGGATAAAAAGTTAGAGGAAGCAAGCAAAAGAATTGAAAAAGAAAAACCAAAAACCACTGAATATGTTGAAAAAGAAGTAAGACGTAATGTTGAGGTATCATTTACTGCTGATCTTTCGAGTTCTGCAAAACCTAAAGATGCTGATGTTAAGAACTTTGCAACAAAGGTTGTAGATCACATAAATGATGTAGTTGTTAAGAATGTGGACAAAGTGAGAAAAAGTCTAGAGGAGAAAATTAATAATATCTCTAGAGTGGCAGCCGCTGCTAAATCGATAACTAAAAATGGAGTTAACAATTCACTAAAAAATATTGTAAAAACAAGCGGTATTAATATACCTTCACAAGATAAACAAACGACTACCAAAGATTCACCACAACAGCCACAGATTAACAAAAAGGTTGATAATAGTAAAGCAATAGTAGCAAAAATGAGCCGCAACTAATTAAAAAGCGTCAGACCATACTCAACGAAGAGCTGGACAACAAGATATTAGCACTTTACGGACTTGGTACTAGTTACGCTGATATTAGCAGTCATTTGCTGGATATATACGGCGTTGAGGTTTCCAGTGCAACGATCAATTCTGTTACTGACAAACTAATTCCCTTACTAACAGAATGGCGTAATAGACCACTTGAATTTCTCTATAACGCTAATTCGGGATAAGGTTAGTGTTAAAGGTGGAATAAAAGTTGTAATTTACGGAAGGCTTAGTTTTTTTAAGAGAATAAGAAACTAAGGAGGCGAGTATATTAACAAAGGCATTGATAGGTGATCTGTGTCTAGTATGCTAATATTCAATGTATTTTTTAGATAACCAAAAACTGTTTCAATTAAATTACGTTTTCGGAGCATAATT
>RXKF01000014.1:10058-11881 GCA_003963235.1 Rickettsiales bacterium | reverse complement strand
CCAGCCGCAGCCGCTCTAATCGCTGTATTCAGAGCCATATTACCAGCAATTATCAACCTACCTGCTCCTGTTATAGCAATTCTTAAACTACTCGGATCTGTCATTGCTCCATTTACTATGAGATCTTTGCTCAGCAAAAAACTTGTTCTGTTAGTGATAATCGTCGGTGCATTGATGGTTAGTGGTGATTTAATATGAATAGTCAGTGCATTCAATATCATTGTGTTAGCATATATATCTTTATGCAAAGCAGCAGTATTCCCAGATCCAGCACTAAACGTCACAGATGCTAAATTAACACCGTTAGCCCCCAATTGCTCGTTAATCGTAGGTCCACCAGTGAATTCAACATTACCATTGCCATTAGAAGTTGCCTTAATATTTGCATTTAATATTGTATTATTATTAAAAATAAGATTTGTACTATTAGACATCATAATATCGCCTCCAGTATTATTCACTCCAGTAACATTCCCATTTATTGTTACCAATGAATATGTTGAATACTGAATATATAAACCTATATTATTATCATTAAGAAAAAGATCTTTATTGAAGGTCAACGGTGCAAGTGAGTGAATAGCATAATTAGTAGTATTATTTATTGTCACATTGTCATTAAATACTATAGAAGCGTTAGAAAGTGGAGCATTATAAACCCCTTTGTTACTGTAACTTATTGCAACTGGAGCATTAAAAATCAGCTTACCATTAAGGTTACGAAGCCCATAGTTAGTGTTATTATTTAATGTAACTGGACCATTAAAAGTCATAAAATTGATAGGACTAGCAGCTAAAATCCCAGAATCAGTATTATTACTCATTATAACATCTTTATTAAATATGGAATTTGAATCATAGGTGTTAGCAATTCCATTTAAACTATTAGTAGATTTAACAATATTATCGAATCTTGGGGTTGAATTATTAATCAAAATACCTGAGGTGCCAAGCGCAGCTGTATTAACCGCTCCTGCAATAGTTATATTCGAAACTGAATTAAATGTTATTTGATTAAACGGTAAAGGATCAGTTAAAATAGTGCTATTTGAATTGTCAGCATTATATGTAACACTAGCAGCATTAACGACTACAGTGCTAGAGAGAGCTAAAGTTGATAATAAAGTGGTTGTAAATAATTTTTTAATTAATTTGCTTTTTTTCATATTAATTGCTTAATATATAATTTTACGTTAAATATTAAATTATATATTAAGTAATTAATACCCTAATCATTATATCAGTAATATTTTTATTCTTAGTGTTTGACAAAAATACTAACAATTTACAGAAATAATAATTATTATCAGACTAATTAATTTCTTTTTCAGTAATTGATAAAACCCAATCAATTACTTGAGGTTCGTCTTTTAGATCTCCTTCATATAAATACTCAGGTGTTAATGAATTGAGTAAATTAGTTGCTGGCTTAATTCTTATTTCTGTTGGATAAAAGAAATCAAAATTCTTACTAGGCGCAAGTTCTTTTTTTGCATAAGAATATACATTTTGTATGGCAGTTGGGATACCAACATGAATAACTCCTGGTATTTGCTTTAATTCATTGACGAAAGACCAACAAGTACTTTGACAAAAATTATCAGTTAATACATATATTTTCGCTTTAAATGATCGGCTATCTTTGTAAGTATACAAATTATCAGTTTCATTATATATACTCCATTTTTTCAAGAAAAAACTTTCATTTTTTTTCAAACCAGATAAGTATGCAGCACTTGCTTCTTCGTCATATATTTTTCTAAAATCTTCAAAATTTTCTTTACTGATTCTAATTTTTTTTACCCATTGTTTATTGTAATCAT
>RXKF01000014.1:201-10008 GCA_003963235.1 Rickettsiales bacterium | reverse complement strand
CATAAATTACGAATAATGGGCACTGACCATTTAGAAGGCCCTCCTGTATTGCCACGCAAATCAAAAACAATATATTCTTCTTTAGAAAAATCACTTTTTAATCTTGAAATCATACTGGCATAATACATAATTTCATCTTGCTTAGGAGAAAAACTTGGAATAGTAATCCAAATTCCATTTGATATTAACTCTATTTTGAATTTATTATTCTGATTTGGCTGTTTTATTTTTTTAGCCCAATCAACTGCATCTTCATCTAAATTTGTATATTGTAATTCTATAGTAATTGGCAGATTGTTGTGTAAAACTGTAATAGTTTTAGGAAAAGGTTTAAATCCATTACCATCAACAATTAATGCATAAATACTTGCGGAAATTGATGTTATGTCTGAGGTGTCATTAGCATAAAATGGTAATAAATAATCTGTATGATAATCTTGTATTAGTTTGTCGTTAATATGAGTAATTTCATCACCAACATTTATATTCTTCAAATATTTTATTTGAGGATTTTTATAAATAATGTAATGTTTATCACCTTTTTTTGCGCTTAATATTCCAGGATATTGTTCAGATGGTAACGGATAATAGCCTTTTATATTTATGTTAGGCTGAGCAAATCCATTAATATAATATTTTATTACATAATAACAATCATCCTGATCGAGAATGTTGTTTATTAGTTCTAATGTATTTTGATACCCTACTTTATACCATTCACGAAAGTGACTATCCATCTCATTAGCGTATGGACTTGAATTTTTTTTAAGTTGTGTTTGAATAAAATCAAGATCATTTTTACATATATTACGAAATTCAGTAACTTCAGAATGGTCATCTGCCAAAGAAATATATGGTGAAAATAATATTAATAATATTATTACATAAAAACTAGTTATAAGATTTTTATTCATAATTGTGATCTTGAATTAAAAATTTAATATTAGATCTCAATAAATAAAATAACAATCAAATATATGAAATTAAAAATAGTTTTAATTTCATATATTGATATAAAGACATATGTGCGTATTAATTATAAGTAATATTATTTATCTTTCTTGAAAAAATCTGGCACTTCTTGGATCGATGATGCTTTATCATTTGTAGAAAAATTAGAACTCATATTTTTTTTATTTGGATAATTTTGTGAAGTTTCATCATTTGATTTAAATGAATTCCACATACGACTTAATAACGATTGTTTAGATTTTTCAACACGAACATTAGCTGAAATTTTATTCATTTCTAACATCTTTTCAGCTTGAGCCCAATCGATTTGCTTTGTCATATTATCAATATTATGTATCGTTGGTTCTGGTTGATCAATTTCAATGTTGGTTGAGTTAGTTTCATATTCATTAAAAGATGGTGGCATCTCCTCATTATTTTGATTGGCAATATGAGTTTTTTCCTCTTCGTTTTTAATTTCTTCTTTATGATTTTGCAATTTCATTTCACTTTGTTCAATACCAGTTGCAACAACTGAAACTCTTATCTTTCCTTCAAGTTCTGCATTAAAAGTAGAACCAAATATTATATTGGCATCACTATCGCCAACTTCTTCACGAATACGGTTTGCTGCGCTGTCAACTTCATATAAAGTCATATCTTTACCACCAGTGATATTAATTAACACACCACATGCACCAAACATTGAATTTTGATCTAGTAACGGATTTGCAATCGCTGCTTCAGCCGCCCTGATTGCTCTATCATCTCCACTTGCTTCACCCGTTCCCATCATCGCTTTTCCTTTTTCGCTCATAATGGTTTCAATATCAGCAAAATCAAGATTAACTAATCCGGGCGAAGTAATTAGATCTGTAACACCACGTACTCCCGCATGCAAAACTTCATCAGCCATTGCAAATGCTTCTTGAAATGTTGTGTTTTCATTCGCAATACGAAATAAATTTTGATTAGGGATAACAATTAAAGTATCAACATGTTTTTGTAATTCAATTAATCCACCTTCTGCAATTTTCATCCTTTTCGTTCCTTCAAACAAAAAAGGCTTCGTCACCACGCCAACAGTTAATATACCAAGCTCTCTTGCAATTTTAGCTACAACTGATGATGCGCCAGTGCCAGTGCCACCGCCCATTCCAGCTGTAATAAAGACCATATTACTCCCTTCTAAGTGAGATCTGATTTCATTTTCACTTTCAAGGGCAGCTTCTTTTCCAACATCTGGAGCAGCACCAGCCCCTAAACCCCTTGTAGATAAAACACCTAATTGAATTTTATGTTCACTCTCTGAATATTTTAAAGCTTGAGCATCAGTATTTGCCACAACAAAATTAGCTCCTTTTAAGTTTGATCTAATCATATTATTAACAGCATTTCCGCCAGCTCCCCCTACTCCAAAAACAGTAATAATTGGCTTTAAAACAATATTTTCTGGGGCTTTAATTTCTAGTGCCATAGTTTTTTATATCCTGAATAAAGTATGTTTCTAATTATTTAAAAGATGATATACGAGATTAAGCTTGCCTGCAACCACAACCAATATTTTTTTATTTGAATTTTCTAAATTTATATTTTTAAATATTAATTACTCAATCGTTATTTAGTTTTTATGTAAAATTACTTATTATGTCTTTGCTTTGTCCAATACAGAAAACTATAGACAATAATAGATATTTAAGTATAAACTCCAGCTTACTTAAGTGCGATAATTTATACTTAAATCTGTTATAAAAAATATGAATCACATAATAACTATCGGCAAATACAAAATTCCATTATTCCCTCTGATTTTTACAACGATCGGTGTGATCATTATGATCGCTTTGGGAAGTTGGCAATTAAGACGTTTAGATCAGAAAAATAATTTCATAAAAACAGTAGAGCAAAATATAACCAGTCCCGCAAAATCACTTTATCAAATTGCGACTGATAATATTCTATATAGTAAAATTTCATTATCTGGTCAATTTATTCCAAATAAAAATATTTTCCTATATGGTCGAAGAACATCTTCACCTGAAAAAGACGGTTATTATATTTTATCAGCCTTTCAAGCTATTGACGGTAAAACATATTTAGTATCAAGAGGATGGATGCCTCAAAGCGTGAAAAATGAATTTGTTGATTCTGAATCATCACATACAATAATTGAAACTATAGCGCTACCAGGCGAGCGTAAAGCTTTTATGGTTCCTAAAAATGATCGAAATAAAAATATATGGTTCACAATTGATCTTAACATGGCTCATGAAGTTTTAGGCGTAACTGAAAACAATTTCTATTTGATGCAAATTAATAGCGATTCATTACCAAAAGGTGCAAAACCTCTTCTTACAAACCATTTAAATAAAGTCAGGAACGATCATTTTGAGTACGCCATAACATGGTACAGTCTAGCCTTCAGCTTATTCGTTATGTTTATGATATATTGCCGCAAATATAATAAAACAGTTGATTAATTTTAAAATGAAGAGGTACCGCAAAATAATATTGAGGCACCTCTTCATTTAATAGTAAAGTTTGAGTATTTTATTCATTAGCTTCTTCAAGACTCATACCAGTTAAACTCGTACCAATATCATCAGACAATTCTATACTATAATGTGAAGATATTTTACTATTTTCATTACCAAAATCAACTTTAATTTTATGCCTAATGTACAAGGATTCCAAGATCTTCGGATTATTTTTAAAAGTTATAGCTAAGTTTAAAAAGTGATTACCTTCTACCCCAAATTTTAATTTAATATCATCATCACTTGCTTTCTCCTGAATCAATTCTAATAATAATTTTATTTTCTCAGAAGGGGTTAACTTTTTTTCACCTCCCTTGTTTTCACTTAATTTCTGCTCTATGTCTTTTTTTAGCTTTGATGAATTCTCTATAATGTTGAAAGTACCATTAGTTTTTGCCGTTGCTAAAACCTTGTCTGTAATGGTAGCTCCATATTTAATTGCTAAATTAATGGCAGAAGCAAAATTTATACCGGCTTCAACCAGAGTTTGCAAAATTTCAGAATTATTATAATTAATATTAACCTTATTTTGAATTAAAATTTCGATAAATTCTTCCTGTTTATTGATTAAACTATATAACAAACACTGAACAACATTTTCATCATTTACACATTTTTCTAAAATTAATTTTGCAATATTTTCATCCTTGATTAAATAATGTTGATTAGCATGCGAAACAAGTCTAATTAATTCAATAATATGAATTAGTTTAAGATCAGAAGGTGCTCTAGTCTTGTTGTCAATAATTTTTATTTCCACAAAAAGATTATCATTATTTAACAAATATTTGATTGTTTTAAGATCATTTTTTATATAGGCTCGCGCTAAATCTGAATCTTTGATTTCTATATTTGATATCGTGAAGTGTTTAACATTTTTTTCACTGTGAATTTCTCTAATTATATCTAAATCATTTTCCGTTATGTATAATAACCTAGCTTCATCAGCTTCATCCAATTCGGCACCCATCTCTATCAAAAAATCAATAACTTTTAATCTAGAGTTAATAACTGCATCAAAATTATCATTATTTTTAATTGCTTTAATAATTTCTCCAAAAGCTAAATCCATCAGTGAAATTTTGACATCAGGTATTGTTGGATGAGGATAGTTAAAGTTTACATTAAACCCATTATCTATTAGAACTTGAGTAAATTCTTTATGTTGTTTTATTAACGCATTATAAAATGCCATTGCTGCATTATGCGTAAATTTCAATTCTGATGGTATTACTTTAATAATTTGTTTTATATCATCGATATTAATAACGTCATGATTATAAAATAACCACAAAGCTCCATATATTTCACTGTTTGAATCAACATTTTTTAATAAATTTAAATTTTTTTCTAAAATAGCGTTGACCAAATCTTCATTAGTTAAATCTTTTTTTGGAACAGCTGAAGCATTTTCTTGTTCACTGGATATATCAGTTTCAACAATTTCATTACTACTTTCTAAAAGTTTTATAGCCTCAGGTAAATTAAATTGTTTAGCGTAAAAAAGCGCGTCATTACCATATTTATCTTTCGTGTCAATTGGCAGTTTATTATGTACCCACAGCTTCAAAACATTAATATCCATTGTGTTATTATCAATCTTGGCAATAATTCTATGGATTGGGGCAAAACCATCATCATCTAATTCTGTAACATTTACTCCATTTTGATATAATAATGTAACTGCTGTAACATTATTACATAATATTGCCATATTTAAGGGTGTAAGTTGGCTGCCATTAATATCGTGGGTATCTGTAAGGCTTCTCTCATCTTTAATCCACTGTTTAATTAAATATTCTAAAAAATTAAAATCTCGTTCATTAGCAAAAATAAAATGCAAAAAACCATCAAACATCTCTTTAGAAGCTTCTTTACTAAAATTTTTAGCATTAATATCACACGCAACATAAAGTCCATGATTTAAACCTTGGTTACCTTCACCTAAACCTAATGTATGTTGAAAAAATTGAGCTTTCGCTATGCATTCCTTTAATATATAACTTGCCTCTAGCCCTGTACCATCTTCATGCAAATAGCGACCTGTTTTATTGAGAAAATATGTTTCCAAAAGGTTATACCCAGCTGTTAAACCGTTATCAATATTTTGAAATTCTTGATTGTGATTTTTAGCCATATTTATTTCATTTTAGTTAATTAATTTATCGTCAATTTATTAAAACGTTATTACTTCGTCAAGTTTTTTAGCAAAAATATTTACTTTAATCTTCAGTTATTTATTGTTTGTGCTAAAGAATGCTTTTTTTTAATTTTACAACTAAACTTAAGCAAAGAATTTATTTCATATTACGAAATAAATGATATGCTGTTTTTCATCAATATAACAAAAAAATATAATGGATAAATTTATAATTAAAGGTGGAAAACCACTAGAAGGAACTATTGAAATTAGTGGAGCAAAAAATTCCATCCTAGCCCTAATGCTTTGCAGCATATTAACTGATGAAGACATAATTTTAGATAACGTCCCATACCTGACTGATGTAGTGACGATGTATGAATTGCTCAAAAATTTCGGTATAAATATAGTTGCAAAAAATAATAATATTGAAGAAAACATCAAAGCTTCTTTAGCTGATAAATTACAGTTAAAATTAAATTCCAGTAATATTAGAAATTTTCATGCGCCTTATGACATTGCTAAAAAAATGCGTGCATCTTTCTGGGTTTTAGGGCCATTACTTGCGAGGTTTGGTCAAGCAGAAGTATCTCTGCCTGGTGGGTGTGCTATTGGTACTAGGCAAATTGATTTGCACCTAGACACGTTAAGACTGATGGGAGCTGATCTGATTATTAAAGATGGTTATATAACAGGAAGTGTAAAGGGTAAATTTAAAGCTATTCACTATACTTTTGATAAAGTATCTGTAGGAGCAACAATAAATGCCATTATGTCTGCCTGTCTTGCTGATGGCGAGTCTGTCTTTATTAACTGTGCGCACGAACCTGAAATTGTTGATTTGTGTCATTTGTTAGTTAAAATGGGGGCACATATTGAAGGAATTGGTACTAGCCGTGTAGTAATTAATGGCGTGAATAAATTGACTGGCGCTGTACATCAAACAATCCCAGATAGAATAGAAATTGGAACATATATTGCCGCTGTTGGCCTAACTAGTGGGAAAATTACATTAAATAATGTTGATCATAATATTATTGAAAACCTTAATGATAAATTCACCGAAGCGGGTTTGAAAATTATTAAATCTTCTGATCATTCAATCACTATTACTAGCGATGGAATTATAAAACCAGTAAATATTCAAACAATGCCCTACCCTGGTTTTCCAACTGATATGCAAGCTCAATTTATGGCACTTATGTGCGTTGCTGATGGCGTATCTTCAATTGCTGAGAATATGTTTGAAAATCGCTTTATGCATATTCCTGAATTACAACGTATGGGAGCTGATATTAGCATTTGTCACAATTTAGCCACCGTTAAAGGTATCCCTAAATTTAAAGGAGCAAATGTTATGGCAACAGATTTAAGAGCATCCGTATGCCTAGTGTTAGCAGGTTTAGCATCAGAAGGAACGACTATAATTGATCGAATATATCATATTGATAGAGGCTATTGCAGAATTGAGAAAAAATTATCTGGTTGTGGAGCAATCATCGAGAGAGTATCAGCATAATTTAAAAAATAAAATGGAAATAAAAACTTGTAAATCAATTATCTTGATGTTATCGTTAATTATATAAGTTGATTAAACAACTTAAACTTAAGGTAAGTGAATATAAAGCTATGACTAAAATTAAATCTATATTATTATTGGTGTTTTTTACTACTGCATTATTTACTATCAATGGTTGTAATACGATGGAAGGCCTAGGTAAAGATGTTAAAAAAACTGGTAATGCATTAGAAAACTCAGCGAATGAAAATAAAAATTATTAATTGTATTTTTAATTTAATTTTTTGGAGGTAAAAAAATGAATGAAGACATTTTAAAAGGCAAATGGGAACAACTTAAAGGAACCATTCAAAAAAAATGGGGCGAGCTAACCAATGATGAAGTTAATAAAATTGCTGGCGATTCAAAAAAACTTAGTGGTTTAATTCAAGAACGCTATGGTCATTCAAAAGAAGACGCTGAAAAAGAAATCAACGAATGGTTAAAAAAGTAATTACACTAAATTATTATATAAATTTATAAATGAGAAAATTATGAGTATTAAAGACATTAAAGATAATATTAAATCAGAAATTTCTGAAAAAACTGGTATTTACAATCAAGACGATATTCAACAACTTGCTAATCACTTGGGCAGTTCATTAAAATCTTTTCTATTAGACAAGCAAGATAAATTAATTGATGTTAAATCTCAATATGAAGGCGCTATTAAAGAACATCCAATATCTAGTACAGCTGCGGCTTTTACAGCAGGTGTAATTATTGGTTTGCTGCTAAGGAAAAGATAATGATTGCGCTTTTATCTGCCATTTTAGGCAATACAGTTTCTGCAGTTGTAAGTAATTCATTAAAATCAATGATGAAATCTTCTACTTTGAACACTAAAAGATTTGGTGAAGTAATTTGCAGCATCTCTAAAATCATGGTGCTGCTAATTACTATCAGCATATTAATTGCTTCAATAGTTTTATTATTTTGCTTTGCCTTGAACTATTTTCTCTTAAATTATGGTTTTACTTTTTATCAATCTATTACAATAATAATAGCAGTAAAAGTGACTCTTATTGCCATTTGCGTTAATAAAGTAAAACGCAACATCAAGCAAATTAATTCTTTAGGAGAAGAATTAGCTGAAAATGAGGATAAAGAAAATAGTGACAAACAGAGTATATTAAAAAATACAATTAATTCATTTATAGACGGATTTAATTCAAAAAAATAATTTTTACTTTGAAGCTAAAAGAATAAAATTAAATTGCTGGCGATTGACCCTGCTCGCAAATCAAAAATGTATTAAAAATATTCAAAAAATTGCATGATTTATACATATAAAATTATATTGAAAACATTTAAAGCCCTATTTTTTACTGTTATTTTGTTGATTCCCAGTATTACGTTTGCAAAACATAATATGAACAAAATCAATTTTTGGAATGCTCAACAAAAAGGCACAAATATTATGAATCTAAATGTAACTTTAGAGGATATCAGGGCCGCTAAAAATTATGGTATTAAATTTATAAGACTTGCACCCGATAAATTCATTAGTTCTAACCGCGACTTTTTAATAGGAAATGCTGATGACTATCGCAAATTAATTGCTGAAGATCTCGCGAAATTAAAAGAAGTTCTAGACCTGTGTCAAAGCGAAGGAATGCCTGTGGTGATTACTATGCTTAGTCTTCCTGGATCGCGTTGGAAACAAAATAATAAAGGAAAGGATGATTTAAGAATTTGGACAGATAAAAAATATCAAACTCAAGCTGCTCTTTTTTGGAAAGATTTAGCCACTGCTTTAAAAGATCACCCTGCTATTGTAGGATATAATATACTTAATGAACCGCATCCCGAAAGAATTTTTGAACCCGATGCGATTAATATTAGCATAGTTAATCAAGAGGAAGTACAAGGAATGCTTTATAATTTTTATAATTCTATTATAAATAGCATTCGATCAATTGATGAACATACTCCAATTATTTTAGATAGTTCTTCATATGCTGACGCAAAAACTTTTCAACATTTTAAAACTCATAAAGAAAAGAATATACTTTATTCTTTTCATATTTATGAACCTTATATATATACTAATTTAAAAACCAACAATGGTAAGTTTTGTTATCCGGGAAACATTGATGGTACAAAGTGGGATAAAAAAGAGCTAGAAAACTATGTTTCATCAATTGTAGCTTTTCAAGAAGCTAATAAGATATTAAGTAACAGAATCTTAGTGGGAGAATTTGGAGGAAATCGCATAACATGTGGCTTGGATAAATATTTTCAGGATTTAATTACTATTTTTAATACAAACAATTGGCATTTTGCATTTTATGCATTTCGAGAAGACACTTGGGATGGGATGGATTATGAATTGGGAAATAAAAAATTACCTTGGAGTTATTGGCAGTCCATAGATAAAGGTCAAATCCCTAAACTTGAACGTAAAAGCACTCATTCCGCATTTTCAGTAATTCAAAAAGATTTGCAAAAATAATAATTGCAAATCTCCTTGTTAGCTCCTCTGACAAAATTCTTGAAGCTTTTTGAAACAAAGGATTTTTGTATAAAAAGCTTACGAAAATGAACAAAAATCATATTTAAAATTTAACTTAATTACAGAACGGGGGAAGGCAGTGGGTTGAAATTCAGCTCGGAATCCT
>RXKF01000014.1:0-151 GCA_003963235.1 Rickettsiales bacterium | reverse complement strand
TAATGAGATATCACGGATGTTGTCATACTTATGAGCTTCATAATGTTGATTATAGTTATTTATGTTGAATTGGGCATGAATTCTTTCAGAAATTGTCATTCCCGCGCAAGGCTCACTAGTGTCCGGAATAAAAAGAGGAGTGGGGATTATA
>RXKF01000078.1:12425-21803 GCA_003963235.1 Rickettsiales bacterium | reverse complement strand
GTAATGCTTGTTGTAGAGTTATTGAACTAACATCATTAAGCCATGAAAATTGCTCTTGTTGTTTTAACTCTGTTAGCTTTGCAGATGTTTTAGTGTAGTTGATTTTAGTACCACTTAAGGTATATTCTTTACTACGCCAATCCAATAGATTATTCCACACAACACGAACACAGCCAAATGTATGTGCAAGTATTTGTTTTTGTGATTCTGTTGGGTAGAATCTGTATTTAAGTGCTTTATTTTGTTTCATACCATGATTATATATTATTGTTTAACAAAAGTCAAATTATTTTGTAAGTATATGGCGCCTTATATCCTCCCCCTGAAGGGAGAGGTTTTACGGCGTGCTGGATAAATAATATACGAAATGGAAAATTATTATCTAACTTGACCAGAAACAGTTACAGCTTTACCTAAAATATTCTCATCGAATAATCTACGAAGTTCTGATTTAGCAACAGCTACATTAATACCTAAATACTCACAAAAAGAATCCGCATCACTCATTAATTGAGTAACATCATCTAAATTAGAAGTATGAACAATTATACCAGTATCTACGAATTTTATGTTATCTGGATCGGAATAATCAATGCAAATAGCCCTATCTTTATCAATAGTTAATCCACCATCATCGATAAAAGCAATGCATTGATAGTCCCTCAATATATGGAAAAAACCACTATCAAATGATTTAGCAAATCCTGACATATTATTGACCCATTGATTGAGATACGAACATTAGCTCAGGATCATCAGATTTAAATTCAGTACCACCGATTTTAATCTTACCATTGATATTTTTACCTGCTACACCGAATCCAATTTGTTTTCCGTTTTTAACAACTGAATAAAAACCACCAACTTCGCAAGGTAAGCGACCTTGTGATTCTTTAAGAGCTTTAACCTTCATTAAAGATTCAGTCATGTCACCATCTTCTTGATCATCTAAATCTAAGTCATCTGAAGTATCGTCTAAATCATCTTCATCAGAATCTAATAAACCTTCATCTTCTAATAAGTCATATAAGGATTCTATATCTTCAGCTAACTTATTTAATGCATCTTTAATTTTTTTAATATCCATTGTATCAAAATCCTCTTTCATAAATTTTTTATTAACAGAATAATCAGTGGGTTGCTCTAACCCTACTGTATCATAATATTCTCTCTCACGTCTCGCATATTCTTGAGGGTCAGTAGTTTTCAACATATTTGAATAAGGTACTTCAATATCATTAACTACACCTGATTTATTCTCTGAATCAAGAAACTCATCAAAATCAAGATAGCCTAGCTTCTCACCAATTAACTCTATTCTATCTAAAGTTACATCAGGATTAGGATCTGCATTACTTCCTGTTGAAAGAGCTGAAGTATCAATTACATTACCAGCTAAAGGAGTATCTATTTGAGAAGGACCCTTACCTCTTTGAATAACGTCCTTTAATTCAGGAACAGTCATTGAGGAAGCATTTAATCCATTTATTCCAGAAGAGTTTAATGGACCACCACCTAAGATACCATATGCCTGTTGATTGACAGCATCGTTAGAATAAGGAGACATTGCTTCTAAAATATCTGATTTAGTGTTATTGGTATGATGAGCTAGGTCTTCAACAGAACCAATATCCATCAAAGTAGAATGAGGTTGATTGGCACTTGTTCCAGGATCTTCTAGGTTTTCAGGAATCAATTTAGAAGAAGACTTATCATACATAGTATCATCCCCAACATAAGGGATTGCACCAGCTGAATCATCTAAACGCTCTTCTAAATCTTTTTCTTTTTGT
Source organism: Rickettsiales bacterium (assembly GCA_003963235.1). Classification (GTDB taxonomy): domain Bacteria; phylum Pseudomonadota; class Alphaproteobacteria; order Rickettsiales; family Rickettsiaceae; genus Megaera_A. Next base: position 20,010 of record RXKF01000078.1, on the reverse strand, counting down.
TGCATTGGTATAACGTTATACGCACCTGCTATGTTAGCAGTAGTGGTTATTCCAGAAGTTCCTTCTTCAGTTAATTCAACTTTCTTTGGATTAACAAAGGGCTTTGATTTAACTTTAATTGTCAAGAGGATTCCCTCCATCTCCTAGGAAATTTTCTGGAGATAAATCTTTTCCATATGCTAAATTTTCATTATCAGGTTGAAGTTTAACTAACTGATCAGTAATTGGTAATTCATTTAAATTTGTATTATCTAACAATTGATCCATTAAATCTTCAAAAGAGCCAGAATTTAACTCATCATCATTTAATATAATAATTTTATACGAAGGAAACTGATTAGCCATTTCAGATGAAAAGTTATTGAGAGAATCAGCAGTTATTGCTCTAGTTGATTCAAAATCTACAGGAAAAGCATTTTTAATTTCTTGATAAGCTTCATTCTCTGCAATAAGTGCTTCCATTAGAGAATCTTTAGATGTATCAATAAATACTACTTGACCTGTTAACATTGCTTGTGCTAGAGAGTTAGCTTTATTTAATTTTTGCTCATCTGTAAGCAATAACTTACCTGCTCTAGTAATTTTAGTACCAGGGTTTTTCTTGGTATAGACAATACATTTCATTTTATTATCTTTTAACAAGACTTTCCCCTTTTCATCTGTAACAAACCAAACTTGTCGTGACCGTGATCTTTGATCATCATCAAATTCTGCTTTATGTTCAGATGATAAGGTATGACCTAAAACTTCTGTTGAAGCTAATGTACCTGCCATATTTTTAGCTAATTTTTCAGCCATTCTTATCCATTCCATGTAAAATAATCCTATATTTAATATAGGACTTATTTGATATTATTTCTAATCAAAAAGAAGAATAGTTCCATTAGAATCCCTATTGAGAGATGAAGAAACTAATCCATCATTTGTGAAAGTAAAACTTTTATTTTCTATACCTTTGAAGAATATAGATTTTAAGCCACCTTTAGATATATTTTCTGGTTCTAAAATTGAACCTTCATTTGTGATAATGTATCCTGAAGATTTTCTTGATAAATCCATCAACAATGATTGAACTTTATCTTGAGGAAAACTATAATCTCTAGAAAAGATAAATTTTAAATCTCTTTGAGATACTGTTTTAGTTTTCTCAGAAATTAAATCAAAAATTGAATATTTATCTAGAGATATTAATTTAACATAAATCATCTTTTAAATTTAACTAATGTTTTTTCTACAAACATCTTTGGATTAGATTTTTTAAATTTTAAATAATTGTTAAAATCTTCAACTTTAACAAGATGATTAATCATACCTGTTTCATCAGTCCATTTTTTATATTGTAAATTAAAATATTGTTTAATTTCTAAATCAGATAATCCTAGTTTAGATAGGGTAGATTTATTATAATATTCTACTCCTTCAACTATTATCTTTCTTACATTTGTATTCATTTTATTTAACCTGTAATTTTATATAATAATATATTATAACATATATTAGTGTATTAAGTCAAATAACTTAATAATATTAAATTAATAAACTAAAAAATCTAATTAATTAATTTAATATTATTATATGTATATGTATATAATATTAAAATATATATATATAATTATTATTTATATTATATATTTTAATTTTTAATAATAAACACTCACTCACTTCGGGAAACACTGGACAGAATTATCCTAAGATTTTAGGCTAATTTATCCTTAGTTTATTCACTCTATTTAAAAAAATTATTTAATATAAATAATGATTTCTTCGAGATGACACAGGACTTTCCAATAAGAATTTATACAACACGACAATAGTCAGCACGATATAAATCCTCCTCTCAAACTTGGAAACACAGCGACACGGCTCACGTTTAGTGTTGGCATGACTTTACATGCAATGTGAGCAGACCCTTTCGTACTAAATCCTTTAAGATTGTTCCTGGTCGAGGGACGGCATAAGTATCTTTTCTTAGGCTGTGAGAATTGTTCTTGGTCTATGAGTACATGGTAAACCTTCAAAGTATATCGCCACCAGTTTACCCGACCAATATACCCGTTATTGAGTTTTATTTCAATAAGTAGCTATTGTATCATGATATATGAGGTTGTGTCAAATTTATTTTCAATATATTTTAAAAACCTTTATTTAAGTATATTCTATTGACATTTTTTATCAATTAAGATATAATCCATCCTATAAAAATTTTAAATAAGGGGTATAAATGGAGAATATTAGCATATTGCATATGATAGATTTAAGAGGTTACTTAGAGAGCTATGTTTTATCATTAAGTGACGTAGAGTTTTTAAATAGTATAAAGAACTTATCAGGAAAAGAATTTTGTGATAAAATATCAGAGAAATTCTCTTTTGAGCATAATAATTCTTTTGCTACTGAAAAAGAGTATGAGATATTTCTATATAAAGCACTTGTTAATCGTAAACAATCATCTGGAAGTAAGATTGTTGAAAAAACTATTGATAACAAACATTCTGGAGAAAATAAAATTACTAAAAAAATAAATACCAATAATGGAACACAGGAGCCAATGTCAGATTTTCCTGAACATGTTAAAAAGAGAATAGCAGATCAGTTAGTATTAATAGGTAAATTAAAGTCTTCTTTAGCTGATACATCTAATATAGAGAAATATGTAGATCATTTAAAATCTATACCTTGGTCTAAATTTAGTGAAATTGAAAAAGATATTTCAAAAGTTAGAGATAATTTGGATTCTAAATTATTTGGATTATTTAAAGTTAAACAAAAGATTTTAAACTATTTATCTGCCATGATAAGAACTAATAATTCTGAATCAACTGTTTTAGCTTTAATTGGACCTCCAGGTGTAGGCAAATCAACTATAGCTGAGGAGATTGCTACTTCTATGAATAGAAAATTTGTTAGGATTTCTTTAGGTGGTGTCTCAGATTTATCTGTATTAAAGGGACATAGACGCTCTTATGCGAACTCTATGTGTGGAAAGATTATTAGTAGCATAATTGAATCAGGTGTCATGAATCCTGTTATCTTATTAGATGAAATTGATAAGCTGACTATTGGGAAAGAAGGTGATCCTTCATCTGCATTATTGGAGATATTGGACCCAAATCATTGTAAATCCTTTGTCGATGATTATACTGACATAGGAATTGATTTGTCTAAAGTCTTATTTATATGTACTGCAAATTCATATAATATGCAACAAGCTTTATTAGATAGAATGAATGTTATTTCTATTAAATCTTACTCCCGTGAAGAGAAGAAAAATATCGCTGATAATTTTTTAATTCCAAAGAATTTAAAATCTTGCGGTTTATTATCTGATGAAGTTAAATTAGAGGAAGGAATCATAGATAGATTAATTAGTGAAGCAACTGAAGAGGCAGGTGTTAGAGAGCTAAATAATAGATTGAGAGATATTTTTAGTAGTGCAGTGTATAAAATCGATTCAAAAGATTGCAATTTGCCATTGTGTATAAATGAGGATTTTATTGTAAACTCGGGTATTGTGTTCAAAGATAAAAATAATTTTTGTCAAGAACCTAAAATTGGTTGTTTTTATGGACTATATTGGAATGGCTATGGAGGAGGAGTTCTACCTCTTGAAGTAGTTAAATATGAAGGGAAGGGGGATGTAATTTGTACAGGTAGTGTGCAAACAGTCATGTTGGAGTCTGTTAAACTAGCTAAATCTTTATCTAAAGTTAGATCTCCTAAATTAGGACTAACTAAAGATAGTTTTGAAAAATATGACATTCATATTTCGGTAGGAGATTTATCTACTCCGAAAGAAGGACCTTCAGCTACTATTGCTCTATTCTTAACGATTGCATCTGCTTTAAGTGATAAGAAATTAAGAAATGATTTCTCAGTTACAGGGGAAGTTTCATTAACAGGAAAGTTACTCCCTATTGGTGGTTTAGATGAAAAATTAAATTCTTCTTTGAGAGAAGGTATAGTTAATGTTATAATACCTAAATCAAACGAGAAAGATTTACTTAATTTAGATAAATCAATTTTATCTAAATTAAATATATATAAATTAGAAAATATAGACCAAGTTATAGATTTGGTATTTGCTTAATGTTTTTTAAGAAATAAAATGAAATTATAGTTGATTTTTAACTTAAGGTATTATCCAACACGCCGTAAAACCTCTCCCTTTAGGGCGGGGTGGATGTCAATAAAACAAAAATAATAAATGAAGAAAATTAAATTAATGTTAGAACAAGGAATTATATGATTTATTTCACAAGCGATTTGCATTTCTTTCATAAGAATATATTAAAGTTCACTAAAAGACCTTTTGAAAATCTAGAAGAAATGCATGAGTCTATAATTGAAAATTGGAATTCAATTATTACCAACTCTGATACTGTTTATCATTTAGGTGATTTACATTTTGAATATTCTAATTCAACAATAGATGAATTTTTAAAAATTATGGGTAGACTTAATGGAAAAATATTTTTCATAAAAGGAAATCATGATAGAGAAATTACTTTTAAATTGTTAAAGGAGACTTATCCTAAATTTGATTATATCAATTCACCTTATTATGAATTGAAAGTTAAAAATTATTGTAAGGAAAAGATAGTTTTGTGCCACTATCCTATAACTTTTTGGAATGGTGGAGATCGTGGGTCGATACATCTTCATGGTCACACACATAATTGCTTTAATCCTGAAGAGGGACGTATCTTAGATGTAGGATACGACTCTTTATATGAAAAATTTGGTATGCTTAGACCTATTTCACTTGAAGAAGTCATTGAGTATATGGAAACTAGAACAATAGTTAAAAGAGTTTATTGAAAGGGGCATATATGGACTCAATTGTTTTAAAAGATGCTGTGGAACATCTTTATAATGAAGGTCTTTTAGATATTAAAAAATATGATAATGGATTATATCAAATGTGAGGCGGATGATTACTTTATTTCCAAGACTGGAGAGTATATTTTTAACAAGGAAAAATTAAGTGAAGCTCATTCTTATTGTTTTATGAAATTTTTAAAAAATGTTTTAAATTATGGAAACAATGTAGCTATAACTAATACCCTTACTACAGAAAGGGAGTTGAAAAACTATATTTTTGTTTTAAATTTGTTTGGAATAAAGTTTTTTAGTCTAATCGTTGAAAATAGACATGAGGGAATTAACTCACATGGAGTTCCTACTAAGAAATTAGAAGAAATGAAAAACAGATTTTCAATTATTTTGTAATTTTTAGCCAATTTATATTGACTTAATTGTCGAAATTATGCTAAAATATCGTTTTTAAGCACATATATCGTTGATTTTAATAAGGAGTTTATTATGGAATTTAATCTTTCTAAATTTAATTTATTGGGAGATTATTTACTTGTAGATGTTGAGGAAGTAGGGGTGGAGCGTTCAGGTGGACTTATTCTACCTTCAGGGAAAAAAGAACATCCTACGGATGGGGTGATCATTAAAATTGGAGAAGGAGTTAAGACTACTTCAATTGAAGAGGGAGATATTGTTTTTTTCGTAGCAGGTTCACTCCAGCCAGTTGTGGTTGAAGATGATAAGTTGATGTATAAGGTACCATTGACTCATATTCATGGCTACGTTAAACATACAAATTCTAATTTAATAAAATAATTTTATTTACATAAGGAGTTATTATGAGTAAAAAAGTTACTTTTGGAAACAAGGCAACTAAAAAAATCTTAGAGGGGGCTAATATTGTAGCAGATGCCGTTAAAGTAACATTAGGTCCAAAAGGTCGAAATGTTGTTATTGACACTGAATTAGGATCTAAACATGTTACTAAAGATGGAGTATCTGTTGCAAGAGCTATTAAACTTAAAAATCCTCTTAAAAATTTAGGTGCTTCAATTCTTAAAGAGGCTGCATCTAAAACAGGAGATATGGCTGGAGATGGAACGACCACTTCAACTGTATTGGCTCAAGCAATTCTTAAAGAGAGTGCTAAAACAATTTCAGCAGGTTCAAATCCTATTGAGCTTAAAAGAGGTTTTGAGATTGCTGAGAAATATATTATTTCTGAATTGGAGAAATTGAGTAAAACAGTTTCCACTGATGAAGAGATTATTCAAGTAGCTTCAATCTCTGCTAATTCTGATTCTGAAATTGGTAATCTTATTTCTGAGGCAGTAAGTCGAGTAGGAGTCAATGGCGGATATAATATTGAAACATCAAGTAATGGTAAAGATTTTCTTGAAGTTGTAGAGGGTTACAAAATTGATAAGGGGTACGAATCTATTGTCTTTGTAAATAATCCTGAAAAACAAACATCATTACTTGAAGATGCATGTGTTTTTATTACAGATGGTAAATTATCTAATCTTAATCTAGTACATTTACTTGCACAAGAAGCTAACAGAATAGGTAAACCTATTGTTTTTATCGCTGATGATTTTGATGACAGAGTTATGACTTATTTGACAATAAATATTGTTCAAAGCGGGTTAAAGACTTTAGCAGTACGGTACACATGTATTTCAGAGACTCAAGTTAATTTATTGAAAGATTTATGTACTCTAGGTGGTGGTAAGTTCTTTCATAGAGAGTTTTTAAAAGAAATTAATGGTATTCAATTATCAGATTTAGCTAAATTTAAGACAATTAAATCTAATAGGTATTCTACATCCTTTATACGTCATCCAGAATTGGAGAGTTTTGCGGAAGAACATATTCAGTTATTACAGAAACAATTAGAATCTACTTCTGATCAATTTGGAGTTTTACAACTTAAAGAGCGATTAGCTAAGATGTCTCAAGGTGTCGCTATTATTAGAGTTACTGCCCCTACAGAAGTCGAATTAAAAGAGAAGAAGGACCGTGTTGATGATGCTTTAGCTGCTACACGTGCTGCAATTGAAGAAGGAATTATTCCTGGTGGTGGTACTTCTTGGATTAAGATTCTTAATCCGTTAAAAGAAATTAAATCTGGATTAACTTTTGAGAATGAAGACCAAGAAATTGCTTTTGATATTATTTTAAAAGCTATTCAAGCTCCATTAAAGCAAATTGTTACTAATTCAGGCTCATCTTCAGAAGTAATTCTTAACAAAATTAAGGAAAGCGGTCTAGGTTATAACGCCAAGACAATGGAGTATGTAGATATGTTTGAAGCTGGAGTTATTGATCCACTTAAAGTAGCTCGACTAGCTTTAATAAATGCCATCTCCGTTGCGTCAATTTTGTTGTCAATAGATGTTGCAATTACTAATGATTCTACATTTAGTCCAATGGGTTATTCTGGTATGGGTGGAATGTAATTAAATTATATAGGGAGATTGACAATCAATCTCCCTATATAAAGCAATAGGACACGATAATCTATTGCTCTTAAAATTATTAAAGGAGAATAAATAAATGGAAGATTTAAAAGAAATCAGAAGTATTAATATTAAGAAAATGTAGAGAAGATTTTACTTCTTATAATGGATTCAAATATCCAGAAAAGGGGTATGTAGAAGCATTAGATTGGAAAGATATTAAGAAATATAGTAATGGATTACATGGATTAGAATGGGGTATTGGTGATTATAATATTAATAGCCATGGAGATATATGGCAAATTATTAGA
>RXKF01000078.1:0-12375 GCA_003963235.1 Rickettsiales bacterium | reverse complement strand
TCTACTTTAAACCAAAAAGAAGCTATGGATTTATTATTGAAATATGTACCTAGTGAATTAAGAGGTAAAGTAGGTTATCAAGTTGTTACTTCTGGAGATAATTCAAATATTACTTCTGAATATGGTTCAAGGGTAACTATTATTGGAGATAATGTTACTTTTACTTTAGGGGGAGGAGGATCTAAAGTATTTACAAATAGTTCTGTATTTGTAGAAGGAATTGACTTTAAAGCTAATGAAGAAGTTGTTGTTAGGGATGGTAAAATTATTAAAGGAATGTTCCATCGAAAGATCTAATAAATAACTCAACAATCAAATAATTACTCTCTTGATAAATAATAAGTTCATCATTAGGGTAAATGATGTAAATAAAACAATTAAAAGGAAACATAAATGTCGAAATTATCAGATTTCAAGGCAGAGTATTATAATATGGAAGAAAATAAGATCCCTTCAATGGAGTCAGAAATTATTGAAGCACTTAGAAAAGATGGATTGCTTATTAAGCACATAAAAAATCAGACACTGGAAATGAAATTCACAGCTGTGAGACAAAACGGTGTTTCTTTAAACTATATCCAAGATCCGACTGATGAAGTACGTATGATTGCAATTAAACAATGTGGTTTTTCTATATATCACATAAAAAATCCTACAAATGAAATGTGTATGGAAGCAGTTAAACAAAATGGATTATCTATTCAGTGCATTGATAATCCTACAAATGAAATGTGTATGGAAGCAGTTAAACAAAATGGACTTGCTATTAGACAAATAAAAAATCCTACAAATGAAATGTGTATTGAGGCAATTAGACAAAATCCACTCGCTATTCACTGCATTGATAATATGACTGAAGAACTTTACATTGAGGCAGTAAAGTGTGATTGGGAAATTTTAGGACAAATTTTAGATCAGACAGAAGAGATGTGTTTAATTGCAATTAAACAAAACGGATTAGCTCTTAAGTATGTTGTCAATCAGACTGAGAGAATTTGTTTAGAAGCCATTGCTCAAGATCATAGTGCCTTAATGTATGTAGACCCTAGATTGTTCATTTAAGATAGATAAAAGGAGAAAAAAATGAGTGAATCAAGTAATAGATATAGTTCAAATCAAGACATGGAAGGAAGATTACTTATTCAAGCCATGTTTGATGACAGAATTAGACACACTATATTACCTAATTTGACAGAAAAAATGTTTAACAAAGGAGTAGAGCTATCAATATTCAATTATTTTAAGACATTGTCTAAGGATAAAATAGATGACTTGAATACTTTTTTATTAAAAATTAAAAGTAATTTGTCTGATTCAGATTTAGAAGCAGTAAGTAGAACTTATGAGGTTTTCAAGGAATATCAAAGTGATGACGTTGAAGAGTCTATTAAATCAATAAGATCAATAATTGTAAAGAAAAATTTGCAGGAAGCTATAACAAAAAATGCCAGAGGAAATGATGGGACTGTGCAGATTGATGATGCATTTTGTTCTTCAGTTAAAGACATTGTTGAACTAGAATTAAGTACAGAGAAAACATTATACGACTTTTCCAACTCAGAGGACATTAGCTTGATTAATGAGAGCTTATCTGGAGACACTAATTCAGTTATGCCAAGTAAGTTTGAGGTAGTAAATGATTGTTTAAATGCAGGTGGATATGTTTCAGGGGATTTAATCTGTATAGCAGCAGCATCTGGAACAGGTAAATCAACTTTAGCACTTTGTGAAGCAGCACACTTCCTCAAGGAAGGTAAAAAAGTTTTATATGTAACTTTAGGAGATATGAAACCACAAACAACACTATTAAGATTACTTTCAAATTTAGCAGAAGTTGGTCAAAAGGACGCTAGAAGTTCTTGGTACTCCCTACTTAACAAGAATGTAGAGATTGTTAGTAATTTTAGAAATCTGGTTTTAAATGCAGGTGAAGTTCCGATAAACATGTTGTTATCAAAATTAGATAAAATATCTAAAAGCTTTAAACCTGATGCCATATTTATTGATTATGATGCAAATTTACTTAATATTGATAATAGTCATATGTATGATTATTATGGAGAAGTTTATACTAAATTGAAGATGTATGGAATGACTAGAGATGTTATTATGTTTGTATTATCTCAAATAAAAATAACTGAATACTCTAAAGAAATCATTGAAAAAGAGTGTTTAGAGGGGTCATCTAAAAAACAAAATCAACTAGATTTATTATTAACTTTAGGGAAATCTCCTAAGTCAAATAAGGTTGGTACTTTAAATCTCGCTAAGGTTAGAGATGGAGTATCTAAATATACGAGAGTTGCTCTTAATCATTGGAAGTGTGATATAGAGGAAATCACTGACGATGATTATCAAGCTCATATAAGTGGCAGTACTAGTAATTTTAATCCTAGTTCGTTATTCGAAGGGGGCTAAATTGAAATATATCATTCAATTAGAGGTAGAATCTAGTAGTAGGAAAATTGGAAATTGTTTTAAAAATAAAGATTTTAATTCTTTGATAGTTAATAAAATGGAAGGTAAAAGGGAATCTGATTTAACTTTATTATATTCCGATGATTCAGAAGAGACGATTTCTATGGACGTAATTAGCTACTCGATATTGAAATCAATTAAATAAAACAATTTAAATAATTAAAATTTTAAAAGGGGAATAATTTGAAACAAAAAACATTAGATATTTTTAACTCATTTTTAAAACTAGGTAGCACTAAATTAGTGTCTGAGGAATTAAACATACCTAGAAGAAGTGTTCAACATCACTTGAAATTATATAGAGAGAAAGTTCTTGAAAATGAAATGTCATCTAATGAGAAGATATTTCACAAAGAGAATAATAAGTTTGATAGATTTTTGGACACCACTAGTAAGAAAAAAGTAATAAATTATCAAGATACTTTTTTAAGAACTCGTAATTTGTCAATAAGTAATGGCTATGTGGTAGTTTTTAGTGATGCTCATTATTATCCAGGTAACCCTATTCCAGTTGCACATAAGGCATTGCTAAGTGTTGTTGAGATGTTACAACCTAAAGCTATTGTAGCCAACGGAGATATTTTTGATTTCAATAGTATCTCTAGACATGGAAAAAATGGTTGGTCTAGGACTTTTTCCCTTAAAGAAGAATTAGATTTCGGAATGGAGAGATTAAAAGAAATAAAATCAGTTGCAGGTAGCAGTGAATTACTATATACTGCTGGTAATCATGACCAATTAAGATATGATTCCTATCTAGCTGAACGTGCTGGTCAGTTTGCAGGACTTAATGGTTTTAAATTTGAAGATAGGTTAGAAGACTGGAAACTTTCTTTGGAAATTCTTGTAAATAAAGATTCACCTGTTCCAACTCTAATTAAGCATCGAACTAATCAAGGAGGTATTCACGTATCTTATAATAATGCCCAAAAGGCTATGCTAAGTATAGTTACTGGTCATTCTCATAGATTAGGTGTTCGATCTCTGTCAACTGCTATCGGTAGATACTATTTTGGAGTTGAGACTGGTTGCTTGATGGATTTAGACATGAACGCATTTACTGATTATACTGAAGGAAGATCAAATCAGAAAGATTGGTTATCAGGATTTGTTGTTTTACAATTTAAAGATGGAAATTTATTGCATCCAGAACTTTGTACTGTAATCAACGACAGTGCATGGTTTAGGGGTAAAAAGATTGCATAAATTTGAATTAAATATAAATGGAGAAAAAATATGTTTGACTTAGAAAAATTAAATTATTCAAAAATTTTTGTTAAAAAATGTAAGTCTGAGTTAGAGAAATTAAAATTCTCTAATGAATATGATTACGATAGATTTATTAGAGAGGAAACAGGAGAGCTAATAACAAATTATAAGTTAGGTAATTTGGACAAGAGATTATTAATTGACGATATTTGTGATTCCATATGGACTCTAACTGCTATTTTACATGAAAAAGATGTTTCTTTGATTTTTGATTTTTTTGAATCTTTAAATGTGGTCGCTGAAAAAGAAGATGAACTTATTGTTTTACTTGATGATTTCGTTAAAATAAAAAAATATGATTTAGCATTATTAACGGTATTTAAAGTAGCTAAAATAAATAATATTGATTTTTTAAAGCATTATGATTTACTGATAAAGGAAAATATGAGTAAATTAGATTATCCTCAAGAAAAAGTTGGGGAAGTCTTTAGAGATGGGAAATGTAATAAAAAAGATCCAAATGGAAATTTATATCCATGGTACACTCCACAAATGTAGTAAGAAGTTGAATAAAAATCAAGAAAAAAAATAGTAACTTTTTCTTGATTTTTACCTTGACTGGATTGGCTAAAGTAGTGTAAAATAATGGCTTAACTAATTAAAAAATAATGTTTTTGGAGTATAACCATTAATAAAAATAATAGAAATCTTAATTTAAAAATAGCAGAAAAAATTTTAAAAGAGTTTCCTTTTATTAGAGTGTCAAATAAAATAAATGGAAAGTCATATTTCAAAACCTCGGATGATAATCGAGAAATAAAAATATCATTAGGTCGATTAAATTTTATTGTAGAGGTGAGATACTTAAATTCAATTAAAACCGAATTTTATTCAATAAAAAATAATGAGTATAAATCTTTAGAATTGCTTAGAGGGGTTATAAATAATATAATTATCGAAGGAGCAGTTAAGAAAAAAGTTTCTACTACTTCACCTACAGGGGATATTTAATGATGAGTGATGAAAAATTTACGAATAAAATTCGAGCTACAGTGATTAAGGATAGTCGCTTTGAAGGACGAGATGTTGGTTGTTCCAGATTAATAACGGTAGAATATGTAGCACCAAAATTCCTTTTAGCAGAAATAAATACTCATAGAATGATGGTAAAAAATGCTTCTAGCTCAAGAAGTGAACCTACTACTTCTTTTATGACTCATGTGTTTGTTCCGACTAAGGTAGGTAAGAATAAGTCTGGAATGCAATCTTCTGAGTATTTAAATGATGATGAATTATCTGAATTTCAGAAAGATTGGTTACGAATCTATGAAATGGTTTCTGAGGAAGTTTGTAAATTAAAAGACAAATACAATCCACATAAACAAACTCTAAATAGATTGTTAGAACCATTTATTTTGGCTAAAGGTGTAATAACTGCCACTGAAAAATGGTGGAATCACTTTTTTATGCTGAGAGATTCAGACTTAGCTCAACCTGAAATAAAAGAATTATCTGTAGCAATGAGAAAAGCAATCAACGATAGCACACCACAGACATTGAGAGTCGGAGAATGGCATCTACCTTATGTTGATTCAAAAGTTGCTGGAGATAATAACATTAATATAAAGATAAGTGCATCTTGTGTAGCACAAGTGAGTTATAGAAAGTTGGATCTTACTGAAGATAAGGCATTAAGTATTTTTGAAAAACTTAATTTGTTATCTAAAGATAAAATGAATCCTCCACATATTTCTCCTGTTCAGCACATTGCTTGTTGTGTCTCAAAGAGACATTTATTTTCATTTTTGAATGTAGTGAAGTATAATATAGATTCTTTTCATTCAGAGTTTGGAGAATTTTTTGTTCAATGTTCTAAATTAATAGAAAATTTAGGTACATTGTCATTCAATGAATAATATAAATTTAGTAGGTATTTAGAGTAGGATAAATAATGAGCGAAGTAATTGAATTAAAGATTGGGGATATTATTTGCCATTCTGAATTAATGAAAGAAAGTTGGCTATTGACCATAGAATCGTTTAAACATGGTGGTTGGAGATATAGTTGTCATAAACATACAGAAAAGTACTATAATTTAGATTCATTCCCACACTGGTACGTAAATGGCAAACTATACTCAGCTGATAAAATTAGATTACCAAATAATAAGGAAAATGAAATGAAAAAAGAATTGACTATTGATGATTTTCATAAGGATATGAAAGTTAAATATGGCGGTGCTATTGGTACTGTAGCTGTTATCGATAAAATCCGTAACTTAGTCGAGGTAGTATTTGATAAGTATGTGCAGTACACTGATTATGATGATAAAAGAACCGAGTGGTGGTTTGGTGGGCATAATGAAGAGCCATTATCAGCTCTCGAAATAATCCAAGAACAAGAGGAACTGAGCCAAGATGCTGATAAATTTGAGCCAATAACTAAAGATAACATTGTTAAGGTTTTGATTTTTAATGATTTTGACATTAGTGGATATGGGGAAACTTCAGGGTATTACAGCCAATGGTTTAATAAAAAAGATATTGATGTTGAAATGCATGACTTTCCTATGGGAACTATTTACCACATTAAGACCAACAACGAAAGTATAAGTACCTATAGTTTACTCGAATTTTTATTTTTCTTAACAAAAAGGGTTGAGCTAAAACCATTACTTAAATTTGATTTTAAAGATTATTTAGTAAAGAATGGATTTATATTCTCAAAAAGTGATAAATCAAGTGAAAGCGTTCTTTCAAAAAATGGTATCTATGTAATATTGGATAATCATAAAATCAGACTATGTGGTACAGAAAAACTAGTAGAAGAGAGTAAGGAACTTGCTGATAGGTTAATCAAAGTAAGTGAAATACTAGAATAGAACATAAGAAGGTTAAAGGGGAAGTTATGAATGAATTATTAAAGTATAAAGAACAGTATGATAAATTAGAAATTAAAAAGAATTTATCGGGAGAAGAGGCACTACGGGAAGTTGAATTAAATTGGTCTAATATAGTTTATGTCAAAAATCCAACTGAAGAAATGTGCTTATTGGCTGTCAAACAAAATGGATTAGCTTTACAATATATCCTAAATCCTTCTAAAATGGTTTGTTTAGAAGCTATCAAACAAAACCCATATTCATTATGTTTTATACTTAATCAAACAGAAGAAATGTGTTTAGAAGCTGTAAAAAGGGATGGATTAGCTACACTGTATGTTAAAAAACCAACTAAAGAAATATATCTTGAGGCTATTAAACAAGATATAACTACTTTAGAATATCTTGATGAAGATATATTTAAATCGGAGCTAGATTATGATGTTAGATTCTAAAAAGGTAAGAATACAAAGTCTAACTCAGGGAACTCAAGAGTGGCTTGATTATAGGCTAGACAAGATTGGTGCCTCAGAATTTGCATCTCTGGCAGGTGTACTAGGTCTTACGTGTAATAAGTTTAATAGTACATATTTTTCTTTACTATATGGTAAACTACGTAATAAATATGCTACTTATAAGAGTAATTATAAGTCACTACCTTTAGAAATGGGTAGTGTTTGTGAGGACTTAATTAGAGAGTACTTATTTGTTTCTAGTGGAATAGAGGCAGTTCCAGCTGTAGTTACCCCTGTAGATTCCCTTAGAATATTCTCTAGCTTAGATGGAATAGATTTAAAAAATAAAATTTTAGTGGAAATAAAAACATCTTCACATATACATTCTGAGGAAGATGTAAAAACTTTGTTACACTATTATTGTCACCAAGTCATACATCAATTATATTCTTTAGGAGAATCTGTTGCACCTGATGGTAAAATAGCAATTATAGCTATTTTAAATTTAGAATTCTTTAATGGGAGTAATTTTGAAGAATGTATTTCGATTTATGATATATTTAAAGAATCTGACGACTTTATCGTTAGGAAAGACAGTTCAATTAGTGATTTCTGTAGGGTAAATTTATCTAGATCTAAGTGGAAAGATTATTGTTTAAAATTCGTAGATGATTTAGATAAATTGGAACATAGTCTTTATGTAAAAAGACCTAGAGATAAATTAGAATTACTTAATTTAAAATCAGTTATTAATAATTCAGATATATCTTGTCAGATTAATGGAACTTTGTTAAAAATTGATGACGGCGGATCATTGTCATTGTGTAAAAAATATTTAAAAGGGAAGAATAATGGATGAATTAGTTAAATTAAAAGAATTAAATAATATTTTAAGGGAAAGTTTGCCTATTTATGAAATTTCTGAATCATATAATTTTGCATACCCTGAGTTTGCAGAAAATTGTGATGTTCAGATAGTTAATAATCATTGGACATGGAAAGAAATTTTAGTTGAAAAAGATAAACAAGATTTTTTAGTAGAACTTACTGCTTCTGAAAGATTTGCAACTACTTTTTTCTTGAAAATTTTTACTAAATATGAATTGATTATTGGAGATGATTTCTGGGCAGGTAGAGTATTAAAAATGTTTAATCGACCTGAGATTAAAAGAAAAGCTATTTTCAATTCTCATCAAGAACTTAATATTCATGCACCATTTTATAATGAACTAAACAAGCAATTGGGTTTAACTTCAGATGAGTTTTATGAATCATATCTTTTAGATAAGAATCTCAGAGAGCGTATAGAGTTTGTTAATGATTGTTTAAATAGTCCTAGTGACTTAATAGCTTTGGCTGCATTTACATTCTTAGAATGTGCAGTTATTTATAGCTCATTTGCCTTTTTTAAACACTTTCAAATGAATGGAAAGAATAAGTTAGGAAATGTAGTTAGTGGTACTGATATGAGCGTATTAGACGAGAACAATCACTCTATTGATAGTTCTAATCTATACAAAATAATCGTCAATGAAGCCAAGGAGCGTGGACTTTTAAATGAAGAAGTTTATAAGCAACTAATAGTATTTAAAATTTATCAAATAGTTGAAGTAATTAAGGACCATGAGTTTGCGATTATCGACCATGCATTATCTCAAGGTGAAATTGAAGGTATAACTAAACATCAAATGAAACAATTTGTTCTTTTAAGACTTAATGAAGGTCTTAATAAATTGGGATTAGAGAGTGTTTATCATGTTACTGACCACACTATTTATGAATGGTTTAAAAATACTACAGAATTATACACGTCTAACGATACTTTTGCCAAAAAAGGTAGAGAATATACTAATAAATTGAATAAATCTGAAATATATTTTAGAGAAGATATTATTTAATCAAATCACATATTTACGGTCTAGCCTTACTATATGGTAGTAAGGCTAGATAATTAAAAATGAATAATATTTAAATAAAATTACACTTTTATTAAAAAATGATGTATAATACTTCTATATTGTAAAGCGAGTTTAGCTCAGTTGGTTATAATATATTTAATAAAGATTAAATAATGAAAATTAATTTAGAATATCCATTCTCTAATGATTGGAGGTTAGGTTACATAGTAACTAATCCTGAAAATAGAAAAGTGGTCATATTGTACAATAATAAAATACAAAGGTCTTCTATATCTTACGCTAGATATTTAATGTCAATATCATTAAAAAGATATTTAAATGATGACGAACATGCGGACCACATTGATAATAATAAAACAAATGACATTATTGAAAACCTACAAATATTAACTCAAAAAGAGAATAATAAAAAATCAGGGAAAGGTAGAACCTATTTAAGCTTTACATGCCCTATTTGTAATATAAAATTTAAAATAGAAAAAAGGCAATCCAAAAATAAAAAAAATAAGGTGCTGTTCTAGAAAATGTGGCGGGGTTTATTCTCATAGAAATAAATAATCGGTAGGTCACTGGTTCAAGTCCAGTAACTCGCACCAAATTTATTTTTAGAAGGAAAAACGAAATTTTATTAACTGCATCAATGGCAAGAGATATTGCTATAAAAAATCCTAAAATTTTAAAAATTTTAGACTTAATTAGAACCAAAGCTGAAAAAGGTGAATCTGAGTTACATCTTAGTTATAATGATGATAATGATGAATTTAGACCTATTAAAGAAACCATAATAAGTCTTGGTTACAATGTAAGAAAGTGCTGGGCTGATAATGATAATTTTGGTGAAGAAACAGATTACATAATTACTTGGTAACTATTATATAAATTAATAAATTAAAAAGGTAAACATTAAATGGAACGTGGAGAAAAGGTATATTACATAACACCAGAAGGTAGATTATCAAAAGGTATTTATTTATCTAAACATAACGATGATCAACACTATATTTTAGATGACAATGATTCAAAAATTTTAATCACTATTAGTGATTAAAATAGTAATATTGAAAAATATCACTATTTAAAGCAAGAAGAAAATGAAGCATATTTTGAAACATCTATAAACGTATCAGATAAAAAAGTTCGTATTGAGATGTATGATTGCTCAGAAGAGCAATACTACTTTAACCATTTTGAAATTAATAATGAATTAGTAGATTATTTTATCAATTTAACCGAAAGATTAAAACTAGTTAATTCTAAAATAAATAATTGGGTCATATACTGTAGAGTATGACTAACAGGAAAAAAAAATCTGGAAAATCCTCAATTAAACTAGATCCATATAAGTTGTGAAAGGAACAAATATTCCAACACACTAGACAAAAAGGTTCTAATTAAATCTATCTAGTGATTAAATTTGACTTTTTTATTGCATGAGAATGCTAATTTGTTCAATATGAATCAAATAGAAATCGAGTTTATGATACAGTATAAACTAATGTTACTGCTTCTGTAGTAATTGAAAATCTGATTGGGTAGTTACCGTCTTGAGTTAATATAGTTTTTAACAACAATGCTATATTTAAAGAGAGAATAACTCGCCTGTCATTAAAGCAAGTTGTTTTTGCTTGACTGGAAGCGGTATTAATAATCGTCTAGCGGTCTAGGACAAGGATATAGCTACCTGACGTGAGTTCGAATCTCACTTATTAATATTCGTTAATCATTAATTATGAATAAATTTTTGGAGAAATAAAAATGAGTAAAATAGTTACAATTAAAATTGGTACTGTTATTGATAGTTTTGATTATGGACCATGTGAAGTTATGGAAATTAATGAGCTATATGTTAACCTTAAATATAGTTTTGGTTTTTCTTGCACTACTTTCTCATCAAAAGATGAAATGAAATTATCACGCGTAAAATCAATCGACGGAATCCTAGTTGAAGAAATCGATGAAGTGCGTATTGAGGGTATTAATGATACTGTAGAGCTTAAAGTTGGGGATATTATTTGTTATCGTTGGGGTTTTATCGATGATGAACATTTTGCCATTAGATATTTTACTGATGATGGTTGGGTAGATGTAAATGATTCTTATAGAGAGCTTTCAATTTCAACTAAATGGTATGTAAATGGGAAATTATACCCAGCTGATAAGATTAGATTACCAAATAATAAGGAGAACGAAATGATAGAGAAAAAAGAATTAACAATAGCTGATTTTCATGAGGATATGAGAGTTAAATATAGAGGGGTTGAGGGGTTCGTTGCGAGTATATGGAAGGGTTCGGAACGTATTGGAGTGCTTTTTAACGAAGATGTGTCATATCATAGTTTTACAGATAAAAGAACCGAGTGGTTTTTTGGAGGTGATTGTGATGAGCCATTATCAGCTCTTGAAATAATCACAGAACCTAAAGAAACAACCCAAGATGCGGATGAATTTGAGCCAATAACTAAAGATAACATTATTGAAGTTTTAGCAAAAAATAAACCTAGTTATAAAACAAAACTTATAAACATAAATAGCAGTATTGTCATTCAAGATATTTCACGTAACGTAATTACTATTGATTTTGGTGTTCCTAATTGGTTACAGGTAATCGAAGCACTTATAGGTAAAAAATTAAAACCATTGCCTAAGTTTTATTTTAAGGAATATTTAATGGAAAATGGGTTTAAAAATATACATGGAACATTATCAAAAAATACTATTTGTCTAAGTCCATGTAAAAATAAAGTTGGAATTCTTGATGGCTTTGATTCAGCGAAATGGGTAGAACCAATAAAAGAAAATGCTGATATTTTAATAAAAATGGCTGAATTAGCTGAGAAATTAAAGTGATTTTAATTCCATTCACGAATAATTTTTGGTAGATTGAATTGTAGTCGATAGATAATGTTAAATAATTTTTAAAGGACATATATGAGTGAAATTAAAGAAAATGATGAGTATTTAAAAAAGTTGTCAAAAGAGCGTAAAAGTTTGCAAAGAGATGGCAAATTGCCTCTTTTTACAGCTACCGCAGGTTGGCAATTTTTAAAATCTAAATACCTAACAGGGGATGAAATAGAAAATCCTAGATTACGTTATGATAGAATCTCAGAAACATTGGCTAGTCATGTAGAAGGTATTTTACCTGTACCTCCTGAACTTAAGAAGAAAAAATGGGTTGAGATTTTTTTCGATTTATTGTGGTCTGGAAAAGTCTCCCCCTCCACACCAGTTTTAAGTAATACTGGAAGTGACAAAGGATTACCTGTAAGCTGTTCTGGAAGCTACGTTGGGGACAGTATTGAAAGCTTCTACGATGTTCTAAAAGAGAATGCTGTTTTAACTAAACATGGATTTGGTACTAGTGGATATTTAGGAGACATTCGTCCGCGTGGGTCTAAATTCGGAATAGATGGAAAATCAACAGGAGTTGTCC
>RXKF01000086.1 GCA_003963235.1 Rickettsiales bacterium | reverse complement strand
TATTTAATCTTACACCTTTATTGTAATAAGGTATATAAATCACACATTTTATCTAAGAATCACCAAGTTTCTCAATTTGAATATTTTTATCGATAATTTCTTCAAAAGTTAATCCTCTAAATATTTCAGCTGCATCATTAATTTTTATACCGTTTTGATTCATTTGTCTAATTGCCTCTAAGGTATGATAACCAAAATTTAGATTCATAACATCTTCATGTGATAATCCAATTTGTATTCCTTCAAGTTGCATTTCGTTATATCCTAAAGCGTTATCTTCACTGACAGCTGATAATATGTCTTCTTCATCATTTAAAAGATTTACAGATGTTGTATATTCATTTTTCTGTTGATCTAATATTGTGTCGTCAGAAAGAAAATCGTATAATTGAATTTTTATATCTTCAAAATTCCAGATATTAAGATCTATTTGTACTCTAGTATTATCAATATGTTGTTGAATCAATTCATTCATTATATCAAGAAGGCAGGATCTTATACTACCGATAGTCAATAGGGACAATTGATTGGGAATTACTCCTAACATTGACGGATTTTTAAAAATTTCTGCAAATTGTTGAAAGTCGTTGTGATCAATATTTTCTTGATTCTTAAGTAACGCATTTTTTAATTGTGTAAGCGTTACGCAGAATGAACTTGTATTGTTCGGTAAATCATAAAATATATGCTCCACCATTACTTTGATTATTTCTTTCATAGTGTATTAGTTTCTATCTTGTTCATTTTCCTCTCTTTCCTAATTATGGAGAAGCAAAGCTTATCCATAATTAGCGTGATTAAGATAAGACTATTGCACTATTTTCCATTGACCATCAGGCTGACGACAAGCTTTGCCATAAGCTTTCTTTAGCTCGCCACCAACAACTATTTCTTGTTGATACTCACGACAATAATTATTGCCCTGTTTAATTGTTTTAGTTGGAGTTATAGTGCCATGGTTACCACTATCTGGATTATTCCAAGCAACGCTACTACCACTAGGCGTAAATTCAAGGGCTTGTTGCGAACTTTTTTGCAACATCACTTTATCATATTCATCTAAAGATTGACCAATATGCCCACCAATTAAAGCTCCAGCAACAGCACCAACAGCTGCCGCTGCAACTTTGCCACTACCACCACCAAATTGCGAGCCAAGTAAACCACCAGCCACGCCACCAATTAATGTGCCACCACCTTGTTTGTTCATTTGACCTTGGCAGCCAAGTAATGTTCCACACGCCAGAACAAGTAATAATATATTTGCTATTTTTTTCATAAATTTTTCTCATAATCAATAATGAGTTGACATAACTCAACGAAATAATAAGATAATAAATATTTATTTCCATTGCAAATAAATTATGTCTATATTTAATTTGAAAGATGACGATTTAATTAGGTCAGCTTCTTATGTATCAGTCACAGTTGCAACAATTATTTTATCAGTCAAGGCCTATGGTTTGGCTTCTACTGATTCACAAACTTTGCTTGCTTCTTTAGTAGATTCTTTATTAGACATGACTTCTTCAATTATTAATTTAATTGCTATTAGATTTGCGTTACTTCCACCCGATAAAAATCATCGATTTGGTCATGAAAAATTTCAGGATTTAGCTATATTTTCACAATCAATTTTCTTTTTTGCTTCATGTATATTTACTTTATTTTCATCTACAAAATCACTTTACATGCGTGCTACGCCTAGCAATACAGAGTTTGGCGCTAGTATTATGTATGTCTGCATATTTTTAACATTAATTGTGGTTTTATATCAAAGCTATGTTTTTAAAAAGACTCAATCTAAAATAGTTGCAGCGGATAAACTGCATTATTTTTCTGATTTTTTAACAAATATTGTAGTAATTTCCTCTTTATACTTAAGCGCTACATTCTGGTACATAGATGGAATAATGGGCATTGTAATTTCATTATATATAATGAAAGGCTCTTTTTCTTTATTCCGAGAGGCAATCAGAAATCTAGCTGATGAAGAATTTATAGATGAAGATAGAGATAAAATCATTGCTGTAGTTAAAAATTACTCAGATGTCAAAGGGATGCATGATTTAAAAACGAGATCAGCTGGCAATAAACCATTCATACAATTTCATTTAGAACTAAACGGCGAATTCTCTTTGAAGAAGGCTCACACTATTTCAGATGAAATATCTGAGGAAATTCTAAAACTTTTTCCTAATGCTGAGATAATTATTCATCAAGATCCAGTTTAAATATATAAGTTATGTTTGATAACCAATATATGAATATCGCATTATCTGAAGCAAAAAAAGCTTATGACAAAGGGGAAATACCAGTTGGCTGCATTATTGTTCAACAACCTAGTGGAATCATTGTCGCACAATCTCACAATTTATCAGAAACACAAAAAAATCCTAATCTGCATGCTGAAATGATTGCAATTAATGAAGCATGTAGCAAACTAGATAGTAAAAATCTAGCAAATTGTGATATATATGTAACCTTAGAACCATGCGTTATGTGCGCAAGCGCAATCTCGAATGCTCGAATAAAGAGATTATTTTACTCATGCCCTGACGTTAAACAAGGTGGCGTAGAAAATGGAGTTAGATTTTACACAACTGCATCATGTTTTCATAGACCAGAAATATATAATGAAATACTTTCATCAGAATCATTGGGATTAATTACAAGTTTTTTTAGAAAAATTAG
The DNA here is from genome assembly GCA_003963235.1 of Rickettsiales bacterium. Classification (GTDB taxonomy): domain Bacteria; phylum Pseudomonadota; class Alphaproteobacteria; order Rickettsiales; family Rickettsiaceae; genus Megaera_A. The sequence continues at coordinate 9,695 of RXKF01000086.1, read as the reverse complement.
AACAAATAAGATATAATTTGATAGTTGAAATTGATATATCTAACTCAATTGTATAATTTAATTATATAACAAATATTTAAAAAATTAAATTTAAAAATAATGTTTTACATAATAGGTATCATCACAGTATTCGGATCTGTGGTACTTGGTTATACTATGCATGGTGGTAGTTTAATGGTTTTAAATCAGCCTAATGAATTTATCATTATTTTAGGTGCTGCTATCGGTTCGGTAATTATTGGATACCCCATTGCTAAACTTAAAAAAGCCCTAGTTGGACTGAAATATCTATTCAAGGGAAAACCATATAATAAAAAAGATTATCTGGAATTGCTTTTATTTAGTTTTAATACTTACAAATTAATGAAAATAAAAGGAATGCTCGAGATTGAATCTCATATTGAAAATCCTGGAGAAAGTGAATTATATAAACTTGCTCCTTCGATAAAAAAAGAACCTTTTATAATAAATTTTATTACTGATAACTTACGCATAATGTCAATGGGAATGGATAATCCTCATCAATTAGATGACGTCATGGAAAAAGAAATTGATTTATATCGCGGTAGTTGCGCGGCTCCAGGCGATGTATACGCAAATCTTGGTGATTCACTGCCAGCACTAGGAATTGTAGCAGCGGTTCTTGGCGTAATCATTACTATGCGTAGTATCATGGAGCCACCTGATGTACTTGGAGCATTAATTGGAGCTGCTTTAGTTGGTACTTTTTTTGGCGTGCTGATGGCTTATGGTGTATTTGGTCCGATGGGTCATTTTTTACATATATATGGTGATTATAAAGTAAAATTCGCTGAGTGTTCCAAAATGGGATTTATTGCTTATCTTAATGGCAATCCACCTATCATAGTTGTTGAATTTATGCGCAAGAACATTCCCGAAGATTTGAGACCAAGTTTTGATGAGTTGGATACTTATATCAACGAAAATTCTATGAAGATAATGGGTTGATCATGTCCAAAGACAAGCCGAGCATTATTATAAAAAAAATTAAAAAAATACAAGGTGGTCATCACGGAGGCGCTTGGAAAGTTGCTTATGCTGACTTTGTAACTGCGATGATGGCTTTCTTTTTGCTATTATGGTTGATATCAGTTTCTGATAAAGCCACACTTAAGGGTGTTGCTCAATATTTTACGCCCACAGAATCAGTCAGTGATAAAGCTGGCCTTGGCATGTCTGGTGGTATTGACACTAACGCAAAAGAAGGAGTTGGAGCTCCTCACGTGTCCGCAAGTTCTTTAATTTATGGCGCGCCAACTCAAGGAAAACAACCTAAGATTGATGACCTAAAAACTGACATGAGCGATGAAGATCGCAAGCATTTTATGAGCATAATGAGCACCATAGAACAAAACTCTGAATTACAGAATTTTGCTGAAAATATTGCAGTTGACATAACCAATGAAGGTCTGCGCATTCAAATTATGGATAGTAACGATAGACCAATGTTTAAGCCAAATACTGCTGAACTGCGACCATATATGGAAAAAATTATTAATGTAATTGGAAAAATGATTAGCATGCAACCAAACTATATTGCCATAAGTGGTCATACTGCCTCCGTTAAAAATGGAGAAGGCGAAAATATTGATTTTTGGGATGTTTCATCGTCCAGAGCCAATGAAGTTAGAAAATACATGAGTAATAAATTAATCGACAAGAATCAAGTAGTAAAAATTACTGGCAAAGCTGATAAAGAACCATTTGATCCAAGAGATCCTTATGGTGTAAAAAATATGCGTATAGGAATCACTCTTCTCAATCAAGATTCCATAAGCGACTACCAAAAATCATTACCAAATTAAATAACGCTAGCTAATTATGGATAAAAAAAGCTTATCTATTACTGAGGTTAAATACATTTGTTTTACTATATACATTTGAAAAGCTATTTGATATTATGCGCTATAATTAATATTCAAGTAGCTTTTTATGTCTTTGCTTGTTGAGCTTAAGTCAATATACAAAAAATTTGATAATAAAGTTCTGCTCGAGAATGTAAGTTTTACCTTAGTCAAAGGTGAAATCACTACCTTAATTGGCCAAAATGGTGCAGGTAAAACTACAATTGCAAAAATTATATTGGGCCTAGAGACTTATGATTCGGGCGAATTAATTATTGCTGATAATATTCGAATTGGCTATGTTCCACAAATCTTAAATTTAAATCTAAACATGCCGATGACTGCACAAGGATTGCTTGAGATATTGTCAGGTAAAAAAGCTTCGGGGCGTGACTTAAAATTACCTTTTACTTTTGACATTGAGCAAATAAAAAATCGTGATTTAACTGAATTGTCAGGAGGACAAATACAAAAGATATTGCTTGCAGGCACAATACTTGGTGAACCTAATTTAATTATTCTTGATGAACCAACTCAATTTTTAGATGTCACAAGTCAGCAAGAATTTTATCAAATGATTGGCAAAATTAAAAATGAACTTGGTATTACCATTTTTATGATATCGCATGATCTTTTTACGGTAATGAAGAATTCTGATAAGGTAATATGCTTAAATAGTCATGTTTGCTGCAGTGGCGCACCATCTGAAATTAATAATAATGATGTTTTTAAAAATGCTCTTTCTGAAATTGGAGTATATATTCACCATCATGATCATAATCATTAAGATAAAATGACAGAAATTATTGTTACATCAATTTTAATAGGTTGTATTTTTGCGCCACTTGGTTGTTTTGTAATATGGAAGAGATATATATATTATGGCGACGGATTAGCTCATGCAAGTATGCTTGGAGGTGCGATAAGCTTGGTTTCAGGCGTTCCTATAATTTATGTCGCAATTATAAACACGATATGCTTTGTCGGATTTATTTTTAAAATAAAAAATAAGTCAGGAAATAATGCTGCGATTGGTTTAGTTTCGAGCGTGATGATATCACTAGCTTTGATTGTATCTCATATTTTTCCAAATCAGTTTAGTTTAAGTAGTCTTTTATTTGGCGACATAATTGCGGCAAATAATGAGGATTTATTGCGTTTAGTAATAATTTTTATTGTTATACATGTTTTTGTATTACTCAATTATAAAAAACTTATTTTAATAATTTTAAGTAGAGATATAGCGCATAGCAGAGGAATAAAAGTTAAGTTGCTAGAGTTTTTATTTCTTGCCATTTTATCTTTTGCAATTATTTCAACAATTAAAATTGTTGGCGCTTTATTGGTTACTAGCATAATATTAATACCTGCAATGATTGCTCGTTTATTATCAAAATCACCCTTCCAAATGCTTTTAATTTCAATATTAATTTCTTTAATCATGAATTTCAGTGGTATCATATTATCTTTTTATGCAAACCTACCATTTGCGCCAATAATTGTTGTATGTGGTGGTATTAAATTTTTAATTGCTTCCATTTTATATAAAAAATAATAAATTAATGTTTAATCAATGTATTAAACATCACATTTTATGCACAACAAGTATATAGTTAGCTAAAAAAATATAATAATAAACACTTACCGCTTGCAACATTAATGGATCAGAATATTATTGTTTCGAAAAAAAATTCTTAGTTTAAATAAGTAGAATGAAAAAAATTGTAATTTCTGGTATGATTGGTAATGCCTTAGAGTGGTATGATTACGCATTGTATGCTCAATTTGCTTATATTATTGGCATAAAATTCTTTCCACAAACAGAATTTGTTGAAATATTAACATTTGCTGTATTTGCTGCTGGTTTTATCATTAGACCCCTTGGCGGCATTATCTTTGGTCATATTGGCGATAAACTAGGTCGAAGAATGGCATTAGTCATTGGAATATTATTAATGGCAATACCAACAGCTGGTATTGGTTTACTTCCTTCATACGATACAATTGGCATTGCAGCACCAATAATTCTTGTGATCATTAGATTGCTTCAAGGTTTCTCACTTGGTGGAGAATTTAGTGGATGCATTGCATATATTGTCGAGCATTCGCCAGCTGAGCAAAGAGGGTTAGCTGGAAGTGCTTCATTTGTCAGTATGTGTCTTGGTATGCTTTTGGGGCTTATTGTAGCGCAAGGTTTTACACATTATTTATCTGAAGAAAGTCTTTTATCTTGGGGATGGAGAATACCTTTTATAGCTGGTCTATTTATTGGATTAGTAGGCTTGTATATCAGAAACCATTTATCTGAAAGCCCACTTTATAAAGCTGCCAAAGAGCAAGGAGCATTATCACGCACTCCGTTAACAGAAACAATTACTAAACATTGGCGTGAAGTTTTGATGGCAATTGCAGTATATATTAATGTAACAGCGCCATTTTATACTGCTACTGTGTTTATTAAAAGCTACATGGAAACACTGGGGTATGACAAAAATCAAGGTACCACGGCTTGCAGTTTAATATTAATCAGCATGAGCATTGCTTTGCCAATTTCTGCTTACTTTTCTGATAAAATTGGCAGAAAGCCTATAATTGTTTGGGCAAGTGTTGCCTTGGTTTTATCAACCTATCCAATTTTCTTAGCCCTTCATTCAATGAATTTTGTTATTGCATTATTGTCACAAATAATTTTTGCTGTTATAGTAGGAGTATATATGGGTCCAGTTCCGACTCTTTTGGTGGAATTATTTCCGACTAGAGTCAGATTCACTGGTGTTGCCATTTCTTATAATTTAAGTGCAGCAATTTTTGGAGGCACTGCTCCAATGATTGGAGCAGCTTTGCATAAAGCAACTGGTCATCAGATTTCACTTGCATATTACTTAACAGGGCTTGCTTTGTTTGGTCTTTGCACACTTTATTTTTATAGGGAAACATTTAGAAATAGTATATCTGATAATGTAATTTTATGAATAACGAATTATTTGAAGTACCATTTGGTGAAGAAAAAGTTTTGCTTCATTCTTGTTGTGCGCCATGTTCTGGGCCAGTTATAGAGAGAATGCATGAATCTGGAATTAAGCTGACAATTTTTTTCTATAATCCAAATATCCATCCTAAAAAAGAATATGAAATTCGTAAAAAAGAAAATATTCGCTATGCTGAAAAATTAGGTATTGATTTTGTTGACGCTGATTATGATGTACAAAATTGGTTTGCGCGTGCCAAAGGTATGGAGCGAGATCCAGAACGTGGAAGGCGGTGCAGCATGTGTTTTGATATGCGCTTTGAGAGAACGGCGCTTTATGCTTATGAAAATAATTTTAAAATCATCACTAGTTCACTTGGAATATCCAGATGGAAGGATATGAATCAAATTAATGAAAGTGGCTTGAGATCTGCATCGCATTATGAGGGCGTCACTTATTGGACTTATAATTGGCGTAAAGAGGGCGGGGGTGCTAGAATGTATGAATTAGCCAAAGAGGAAGAATTTTATAAGCAAGAATATTGTGGTTGTATTTTTTCACTCAGAGATACTAATGATTGGCGTAAAATCAATAACCGCCCAGAAATAGCAATTGGTGAAGAATTTTATCGCGCCAAAATTTCTTAAAGATTATTATGAATTCTTGGCTTAATATATATAAACCACGTGGCATTAGCTCAGCTCACACTGTTGCAATGGTTAAAAAAGCATTTCGAGAATATAAAGTTGGTCATACTGGCACTCTTGATCTGGAAGCTGAAGGAGTTTTGCCTATGGCTATTGGTGAAGCGACAAAATTAGTCAGCATACTTATTGATGCTAAAAAACAATATCAATTCACAGTAAAATTTGGTGCAAAAACAGATACAGCTGATAATTCAGGCAAAATTATTGATAGTTGTGAATATATTCCTACTAAAAAACAATGCGAAGACATATGCGCTAAATTTCTTGGTGAGATAGCGCAAATTCCTCCTGCATATTCTGCATTAAAAGTAAACGGTGTACGTGCTTATAAATTAGCACGCGATGGCAAAGAAGTTGAACTAAAAAAACGTTATATTGAAATATACGATCTTCAATGCATTGCATATGATGAATCAATTGGCACAGCGACTTATATATGTGTTTGTTCAAAAGGAACTTATATACGTACTTTAGCTGAAGATATTTCTTTAGCCTTGCAAAGTTTAGGATATGTGATAGAATTACGTCGCTTAAGAGTTGGAATGTTTGATATGGCAACAGCGGTTAACATATCAAATTGTGCAACATTAACCCTTCAGGAGACCAAAAAACTCCTGCTGGAAAATTGCTTGAAGATTGAGTCTGTACTAGACGACATCCCGGTACTTGAAGCAGATGAAACTATATTACAGAAAATTCGTTTTGGCCAACCTTGCTTGTTTGAGGGAGTTGCTGATAATGAATTAATATGGATTAGGTATAATAGCAGAATTGTGGCTATTGGGAGTCTGATTTCAAATAACTTTAAATCTTCAAGGGTGTTTAATTTAAATTATGGAGAATGACGATGTCGATAACACAAGAGCGTAAAGCTGATCTTATAAAAGAATATGCTACAAAGGAAAGTGATACAGGCTCAGTTGAAGTACAGTGCGCTGTATTAACAGAAAGAATTGTTAATTTAACTGAACATTTGAAAGAAAATCACAAAGATTTTTCATCTCGTAGAGGGCTTTTGATATTAGTTGGTCGTAGAAGAAGACTTCTAACTTATTTAAAAAAATGTAGTTTAGAAAGATATATGACTTTAATCAATAGACTTGGTATAAGGAAATAAAAAAATATATATAATGGCGGATTAAAATTAGTCTGCCATTATATTATTTAGAACAACATGATTTTAAAAACTTTTAGTATCAGACAAGTTTTAAAATCACTTTCTCATTTCTTTTTTATCGTTTCCTGTTATATTCAAATAATTAGAATTAGGTGACGTTGCCTCTTTTAACTCATATTATTTAATGAGATTCGTGAATTCACTTCTATATCCTAATACTACTAAACTTTAAAAAGCAGCGTTATTATGAATATAATAGTATAATATATGAGTTGAGCTGTAAAAATATTATAAATTTAAAAATAAAAATTCAGGGATAAATATTGATGTTTAATGAAATAAAAAAACAAATTAATTGGAATGGCGAAATACTAGAACTATCAACGGGTAAGATTGCAAGGCAAGCCGATGGCGCTGTTATGGTAAAAATGGGCGACACGATTGTTCAATGTACAACCGTCTCTGCAAAAAAACCAACTTCGGGTATAAATTTTTTCCCATTAACGGTTAATTACCAAGAAAAAACATATGCAGCTGGAAGAATTCCGGGTGGATTCTTTAAACGTGAAGGTAGAGGATCTGAGAAAGAAATTTTAGTTTCAAGATTAATAGATCGTCCAATCAGGCCTTTATTTCACTCAAGTTTTTTTAATGAAACACAAGTTTTATGTACAGTGCATTCCTATGATTCACTTCATAGTCCAGACATCTTAGCATTAATTGGCGCATCTGCAGCATTAGCGATTTCAGGAGTCCCATATTTAGAAATAGTGGCAGCTGCACGCGTGGGTATGATTAATGATCAATTCATTTTAAACCCAACTAATGATCAATTAAAAGATAGTGCGCTAGAATTAGTAGTAGCTGGAACTAAGACTTCAGTAATGATGGTTGAATCTGAAGCTGATTTCTTATCTGAAAAAATAATGCTTGATGCGATAAAATTTGGCCATAATGCTTTTCAAGTTGTCATTGACCTTATTGAAGAATTAAAAGCTGAAGCTGGAAAAGATGCATGGGAAGTCACTGATCTATATCCTGATAGTTTAAAAAGCGAGATTCGTGAATTAGTTCAAGATAACATCACTCAAGCTTTTGCTATTAAGTCAAAGCAGGAGCGTAATGCACTACTTAAATCTATTTCGGAAACTGTACTAGCGCAGTTTAGTGTAGATGAAAAATTCAGCTCACTACAAATTGAATCTGCTTTATCTGAAGTTAAAGCAGAAGTATTAAGAAATGATACATTGCAAAAGAAAATTAGAATAGATGGAAGACGTCCTCATGAAATCAGGCAAATTCAATGCGAAACATCTTATCTACCAAGTGTACATGGCTCTGCTTTATTTACAAGAGGCGAAACTCAGGCGATTGTTATAACAACACTTGGCACTAGTCAAGATGAGCAAATTATGGAGGATATTGAAGGTGAGTACAAAGAAAATTTCTTGCTGAATTATTTATTCCCTCAATATTCTGTCGGAGAAGTTGGACCTATGCGCGCGCCAAGTAGAAGAGAAATTGGTCATGGAAAATTAGCATGGCGCGCTTTAAAAAGATCCATTCCTGAAAAATCAGAATTTCCATATACAATAAGAATAGTATCTGAAATCACTGAATCAAATGGTTCATCTTCTATGGCTACCGTCTGCGGTGGTTCTATGTCTATGATGAATGCTGGTGTTCCTCTAAAAGCAGCAATATCTGGTATTGCTATGGGTTTAATTAAGGAACAAGATGAGTATTTAGTACTTTCTGATATTTTAGGTGATGAAGATTATTTAGGAGACATGGATTTCAAAGTTGCTGGAAGTAGCGATGGCATTACTGCATTGCAGATGGATATTAAAGTTGCAGGCATTACGTTTGAAATTATGGAAAAAGCTTTAGATCAAGCAAAAGATGGACGTATCCATATTTTGAATATAATGAACGATACTATTGCTTGCAATTCGTCAATTAGCATTAATGCACCAGTTATTGAAACATTTATGGTACCTAAAGACAAAATTCGTGAAATTATTGGAGCTGGTGGTAAAGTTATCAGAGAAATATGTGATACTACTGGAGCTAAAATCGACATTAGTGATGAAGGTTTAGTGACTATTTCTGCAGTTGGTAGAGATAAATTAGATGCAGCAATTTCCATGGTAAAAGAGATAGCAATTGATCCAGAAATTGGTGAAGTATTTATCGGTACTGTAGTAAAAATTCTTGATGCAGGAGCATTCATTAATTACTCAGGCAGTCGCGATGGTTTTGTTCATATTAGTGAGATTGCAAATGAAAGAATCGAATCAGTTGCTGGAATTTTAACAGAAGGTCAACAAGTTAAAGTCAAATTAATTGGCTTTGATAGAGGAAAAGCAAAACTAACCATTAAAAATGCTGATGTTGAAGGAGTTGGCTCTAATGAAACAAGGACTAATAAAGAAAATCAATCATCTAAGAATGAAAATAGGCGCGAAAAAAATAATAAAAATGAAAAAGAGCTTAGTCTAAGCGAGTCGTCAAAGTCATCAGATGCATCTGAGAAAAAGCGTTCAGTGAATGAGAAACGTAATAGTAGTGAAAAACGTGATGGTGCTAAAAAATGGAAAACTAATAAAGTAGAGTCATCACCTGTTAATCATGATATTACTGAGAGGAAATATTTTAAGTAAGAAGCACTAATGCATGTGAAAAAGTTATTTTGCCTAAAGCGAGGAGAAAATACTTTTTTACATGCACAACAAACTTCAGTTGAAGTTTGATTTTAAAGAAAGTTATAGTGATTTAGCTTGGAGTTTACGCTAGGCATGAGGAGCGAAGCCTATAAATAATAGGTGAGACGATGAGTAACAACGCGCAAACCTCAACTTTTTTTACTATGGCACTGTTAACAAAATAATTTATAAAGTTTAGCAACAGCACGAGCGATAAAGCTGAGAAAGATACTATCAAGCTTATCAAAATGTGTGATTTATATACCTTATTACAATAAAGGTGTAAGATTAAATATAGATTTTTAATGATATGATGCATATAGGCTATTATC
>RXKF01000053.1 GCA_003963235.1 Rickettsiales bacterium | reverse complement strand
CCGGTAGGCTACTGTTGGTAAAACAACAGGTTTGGTCATCTCATAAATGCCAAACAATCACACAAGCAACTTCACGTCGCTCGTAAGCTTCAGTTGAGGTTTATACAATTGTTCAAGGCGTTATCATTTCCGTGCCTTCTATCACTCTCCCACACGCGCGATGTCATCTCCACGAAGGTGGAGATGACACTTATAGAGATAGATGACCTACCGAGTGCGCAGTCCAGCTGAAGATAAAAATCCATCATTAACACTGCTTTTTTAGATCTTTATCTTACGCTGATATGCATCTAAAATTGCACCTCATTAAACAATTTTAAATTAATTCAACATAATCTTCTTTTATAGTTTTGATGCCAACATGTTCAAAGACAATTTCCAAATTATCGCCATTTTTTTTAATAATAATACCCGTGCCAAATTTTTGATGCTTAATGCGATTACCAGGTGTTTTTCCATTTTTGATAATGTTACTCACTTTTGGCGGTATATTTGTTTGCATGGAAAAATTATGCCTAGATCCTAAGTAATTCAATTTATTGGTAGAACTGCTGGAAATGCATAACTCAGCTGGAATTTCTTTTATAAATCTAGAAGGTAATGAATTAACGAATTCTGAAAAGATTCTGCGACTCTCTGCGTGCGTGATGTATAATTCCTTCTTTGCTCTAGTAATTCCTACATAAGCAATCCGTCTTTCTTCCTCTAAGCCTTTATCCCCTTCTTCGGATAATGATTTTTGATGGGGAAAAATATTTTCCTCCCAACCAGGTAAAAAAACTAAATCAAATTCCAATCCTTTTGCAGCATGCAAAGTCATGATTTTAACAGTGCCACCAAAATCATTAGACAATGATTCATTATCCATAACTAAGCTTGAATGCTCAACAAATTCAACAATATTATCAAATTCGTCAATAGCTCGGAGCATTTCGTTTATATTTTCAATTCTAGCCCTTGATTCTTCAGTTTTTTCTTCTTTTAAAACTTTTAAATATCCTGATTCATCTAAAATATATTTTGTGACATCAAAAGCGGATTCAGTTTCATATTTTTGACCAGCTTTTTTAAGTAGATCAATAAATTGCTCAAGTTGAGTGGCAGTTTGTCCTTTAAGAGTTTTTAAATCAATCATTTGCTGTATAGAGTCAAAAAGAGAAATTTGCTTTTCTGACGCGTAATCTTTAATTTTTTTTAAAGTCACATTACCAATAGAGCGGCGGGGTACGTTAATGATTCGCTCTAAAGCCAGATTATCGCTTTTATTAGTACTTAAACGAATATATGCAAGCAAATCACGTATTTCCATTCTTTCATAAAAGCGTAAACCTCCAATCATTTGATATGGCAAGGCATTACTAATGAATGTTTCTTCAAATGATCTAGTCTGAAACCCCGCTCTAACTAAAATAGCAATTTGATCTGCCTGATATTTACTTGAATTTAAAAATTTTGCAATTTCAGTTGAGATATATCGCGCTTCTTCCTTATCGTTCCAGCAGGAAATGATCTTTATTTTTTCGCCTTCATCTTTTTCAGTCCAAAGTTTTTTGCCATGCCTATTTTTATTAAAGCTAATAATTTGAGAGGCGGCTTTTAAAATATAAGGAGTTGAGCGATAATTTTGCTCAAGCTTGATTATTGTTGCATCAGGAAAATCATGCTCAAAACGTAAAATATTTTTTACTTCTGCACCACGCCAACTATAAATTGACTGATCATCGTCTCCAACACAGCAAATGTTTTTATGTAAACTAGCAAGCATTCTTGCCCACACATATTGTACTGCATTAGTATCTTGATACTCGTCAATTAGTATATATTTAAACTTATTTTGATAATGTTTCAAAACCTCTGGATTATGAATCAATAAGCTATTGCAATATAGTAATAAATCACCAAAATCAACTGCATTTGAATTATGAATTTGATTCTGATATTCATTATAAATATATTTTGCTATTTTATGAATTGGCGCGATAAAATCTGAGTCGCTAATTTTTTCAGGAAGCAATCCTTGATCTTTCCAGCGCGAGATAATTGAATGAATAACTTTTGGCACATATTGCTTTATGTCAATATTTTGCTGCAAAGCTATATTCTTCACTAGTTTAACTTGATCATCTTGATCGATAATCGTAAAACTATTAGTAATATTTATGTTGAGCAAATTTGTATGAGATCGGAGCATTTTTGCAGCAATTGAATGGAAGGTGCCAATATTTAAACCATCAGCGCAAATTATATTATTAATTCGACTTTGCATTTCTTTAGCAGCTTTATTAGTAAAAGTTACTGCTAAAATATTAGATGGATAGGCTAATCTCTGCTCGATAATATGCGCAATACGGCTAGTTAATACTTTAGTTTTACCAGTTCCTGCACCTGCTAATACTAGCAATGGTCCTTCAGTATGACGCATTGCTAGCATTTGCGGCTGATTTAGTAATTCTTGGTTAATTGTCATTATTTTTATTTATAAAAAATTCAAATATAAACCAAGAAATAGCAGAAGTAATAATAAAAATCATAGCTAAAGAATTAGAATTTTTTGTAGGCATAAATGTGCACAACCAACCAATAACAGCGCCCCCGCCAAGCTGCATGCAACTATATAATGAGCCAGCACAGCCAGCAATAGAACCAAATGGAGCAAATGCCCCTGCAAACGAACTAGGCCAAATAAATGTTGCGCCAAATAGGAAAATAAAAATAAACACTCCCAGTGAAATTAGAGATTGGTTATAAAACATATTCCATCCAATCAGCATTACACCTGATAAAAACATCAAGCTCCAGCCAAATCGCAATACAAATACTCTGCCAAAAATCGGTAATATTTTTCCATTAATAATTCCCCCTAAAATCATAGAAGAACCACCTAGAAATAAATTAATTAAGCCAAAATTTTTAGGTGTAATACCTAAGTTATCAATCAATAAAACAGAAGAAGAAATAATCCACGAAAAGAAAGCTCCATAGGTTAAAAATACGCATAATGAGTACCCCATGAAAATACGACTTGTCAATAACTGGATAAAGGCATTTTTAAAGAAAGTTATATTCATTTGCCCAGAGCCCAACTGTGTGTTGGTTTCTTTTAGAACAAAACTAGTGAGCATTAATGTTATGAATGAATAAATAATAATTGCAACAAAAGAGGCGTGCCAGTTAAAGTAACTCTCTAATACCCCTCCTAAAGCTGGAGATGCTGCAACTATAAATACCATTACAATACCTAAATATCCGCCATATTTAGAAATTTCATCAGTAGTAAAAGAATCTCTAAAAATAGAACGCCACAAACATGCGCAAGCACCAGCTCCAATTCCTTGCAAAAAACGACCTATTAATAATATATTAATATCAGAAGCAAAAAAACAAATAATACTTCCTAAAAATACTATTATTGTCCCAATTATCAGCGGTTTACGTCTTCCTATGATTTCAGACACTGGGCCGTATATTAATTGCGAAATTGAAACAGCTAATATAAAAATACTCATGCTTCTTTGAATGGATTCTATAGGAGCATTCAAGTCATTAGACATTTTTATAAATGATGGAATATAAATATCTGCAGTAAAGCCTGTTAAGCAGGCTATGAAAGTTAATATAACTAATAGTTTGTAATTATTTAGATTAGACATAATTTTTTCTTAATTTTTATTTTTTCTGATAGCAATGTAAATTTGTAATTTCTTCTTGATATTGTTGCTTAATTAATTTCGTATCTGATATACCATTGATATTTGTCAGTACAACTCTACCATGACCAAAACCAAAATCATTTTTAAAATCGTAGACTGCTCCCATAACCGTTAGTAAGCCATTTTCAATACGAGATTGATATTTTTCAATTGCATATTTAACTTGATTATCAATATTTTCAATAATTGATTCGTGAACACAATTAGATGTAATTTTTATTGTTTGAAGTTCTTTATTTATAGCCTTTGATGCAATAGGTGTATTTTCAAAAACAGCTAATATTGCACCACAATTTGAGTGTCCAATAATTAACAAAAAAGGAGTTTCCAGAACTTCAACGCCAAAGTCAACAGATCCTTCACATGTACTAATCTGATTACCAATATTTCTAATTGCAAAAATATGATTTTGCGGCGTATCATCAAATGATTCCATTTGTACGCGTGAGTCAGAACACAATAAAATAGTTAATTGAGGATTTTGTCTATCTTTAAACTTAGCAAAAAAATCATCACTATGATTTCTGGCAAATTCATCGTTAGTATTAAATAACTCTTTCAAAAAAGCAATTAATGCTTTGTTTTTTGGTAATTTCATAAATAGTCACCCCTTAATATTATTTCTTGCTCGTGAGTATATATTAATTTTTAATAAAAGTAGCAAAATAATTTACATCAATATCATCAGATATAAACCAACTATTATTAATTAAATCAAAAGATAAACCTTTAAGTTCTTTTAAACTTATATTACTAGTTTTAAATATATTAAAAATTTCAGATGGTTTTACAAATTTCTCATAGTCATGAGTTTTTTTAGGCACCCATCTTAAAATATATTCTGCCATAATAATTGCTAATAAATAAGATTTCACAGTTCTATTTATAGTCGAAATAATTAATATACCCCCCTCATTTAGCATATTATATAAGCTATGTAGAAAAAGTGGAAGGCAGGCCACGTGTTCTATCACTTCAAGGCAAATAATAACGTTATACTTATTGCCTGTATCTACATGATTTTCAACTGTATTATTTATAAAATTAATTTTAAAATTATTAGTGTTTGCATATGATTTTGCAGCTATAATATTATGTTCATTTGCATCTAAAGCCGAAACATTAAATCCCATATTATGCATAGGAACTGTAATCAACCCTCCCCCGCAACCAACATCAAGCAAATTTAAATGTTTTAAAGAGGATATATCAGCAATATTGAAATGAGAGAAAATTTTTGATTTAATATAATCAACACGTATTGGATTAATTTGATGAAGCATTTTAAATTCACCAATTGGATCCCACCATTCTTGTGCAGTTTTATTAAATTTATTTAGTTCTATTTCATCAATTGAAGTTTTTATCATAAATAGTAAAATTTATTTCATTATTATAATATTTTAAAAGCATTTATACATAAAATGCACTATAAAGTTTAAGCTTGAGAAAAAAAAGAACAAAATGTTATATTTGGCAATAAAACTAATTTAATAAAATGACAATTATCGTTCAGAAATTTGGCGGTACCTCAGTTGCGGATGTTGACAGAATAAAAAATGTGGCAAAAATTGTCCAAACTGAAATTAATTCTGGTTCAAAAGTAATTGTTGTGGTCTCAGCAATGGCAGGAGCAACTAACTCTCTTATTGCACAATGCAATGAACTCTCTAAGCTAGATGATGAGCAATCCTTGCAAGAATATGATGCAACAATTGCTAGTGGAGAAATTGTCACAGCTGCACTGCTCTCAATGCATTTACAGTCTATTGGAATTAAATCTAGATCGTTGCAAGGGTGGCAAGTACCAATAAAAACTGATAATAATCATAGAAATTCACAAATTATTGAAATCAATTCAATGAATTTGCTGCAATATTTAAATGATGGAATAATACCAGTGATTACTGGCTTTCAAGGTTTATCTATAAATGGCAATGTAACAACGCTTGGTAAAGGGGGATCTGATACTAGTGCTGCAGTAATTGCTGCTGCTGTTAATGCTCACCGCTGTGATATATACACTGATGTAAATGGTATCTATACGGCAGATCCTAGAATAGTACACAACGCTCAGAAAATTGATGAAATAAATATCGATGAATTATGCGCATTATGTTCATCTGGCGCAAAAGTGCTGCATCCAAGAGCCGCACTTGCTGCAAAAAAATATGGCTTTAACTTAAGGATATTATCTTCCTTTGATCCTTGCATCGGCACAACTTCAACCAATGAAAAAAATATGGAAAGTAGAAAAATTACTGCAATTACTTCTAATAAAAATCTTTTAAAAATTGAAATTTTATATCAAGCAAATAATTTTGCCTACATTATTAGCCAGTTTGCGCAAGAATCGATAACTATTGAGCAAACTTATAATTTTGATGCTGAATCTGTAATTATTATTGCCAATTTGATTGATAAGAATAAATGTGAAAAAATTTTGCATGATTCAAAAAATAATTTATCTATAAAAAATTATTCAATTGAAGCGAATATTTCTTCTTTAACAATTGTTGGTTACGGAATAAAAAATGATATAAATTTTATTCAAGCTGTAACTAATATCTTAGATCAGAGTAATATAAAAATTTATTCAATTGATATTTCTGATATCAAAATCACTCTTTTAATGGATGATACAAATAATGAAACCGCAATTAAGTTATTGCATGATTATTGTTTTCCGAAAGAGGTCTAATATATAATGAATATTAATACTCGCCAAACAATAATATTTCAATAACTATATTAACATTTTTAACAATTATTTTAAAAATTATTGCGTAGTCCAGCCTCCATCAATTGGCAAGGCTGTTCCAGTAATTGATGCAGCTTCATTGCTGCATAAGAAATATGCTAAACCAGCTAGTTCTTCAATTTCAACGAATTTTTTTGTTGCCTGAGAGCCTAAGATTATTTTTTCAACAACTTCCTCTTCGCTCATGCCCCTTGCTTTAGCTGTATCTTTAATTTGTCCAAGTACTAAAGGAGTTTTAACATAGCCAGGGCAAATTGCATTTGCTGTAATATTATTTCTTGCAACTTCTAATGCGACGGTTTTAGTTAGACCGAGAACACCATGTTTGGCAGCTACATATGCTGATTTAAATGGTGATGCAACAAGCGCGTGGGCAGAGGCAATATTAATAATTCTTCCCCAATTATTTTTTTTCATTAAAGGGACAACATTCTTAATTGTATAAAATGAAGCAATTAAATTTATGCGCATAATGGCTTCCCATTTTTCAGGTGGAAATTCCTCAATAGGCGAAACGAATTGAATGCCAGCATTGTTAATTAAAACATCAACTGTATTATATGTTGCTATAATATTTTTAAACATATGATTTATCTCATCAGGTTTTGATAAATCTGCATTTTCATAAATCACCTGCCCTGCTCCTATCATCATCAGCTCTTTAATAATTTCTATGACTTGTTCTTCATGAGCAAAACCATTAATTACTAATTTAGCACCATGACTTGCAAATTTTTTAGCGATTCCTAAACCAATTCCACTAGTTGATCCTGTTATTACAACAACTTTGTTTTGCATAATGATATTTCCCTTTAAATTATATGATACGTAATAAATTTAATAGTATTTGATTATTAAATATATTATTATATTCCAATATATTATAACCTATGACTAATAATTAAATTAATATAAAAGAATACAATCAGTGGAAAATACAAAAACAAATTTGACTTCTGTGTCTTGCAAAGGAAAAGAATATCCATATGATCACCCAATTATTTATCTGGAAATTGATAAAGCAGTGGGAGAAGTAATATGCCCATATTGCAGCAAGAAATTTACACTTAATAACTAAATATTTAATAGGCAGCAATTCTTGACTAAAAAAAATTTTATTATCGCGGCACTAACAATTTTTATTCAATATTATGATTATCATCTATTTGGCTTTTTAGCTGCCAATATTGCAAGTCATTTTTTCTCCTCAAATGAAACAACAATACAAATTTTGTATACTTATTTCATTATGTCGTTAGCTATGATGGCAAAACCTATTGGTGCTATAATTTTTGGTAAAATTGGTGATTCCGTTGGTCGCTCTAATAGTTTTAAACTGAGCCTAACTGGAACTGCAATTGCTTCAATAGTTTTGTTTATAACTCCTTCCTATGAAGTAATTGGTATATTTTCTGCATTGATTTTACTCGTATGTCGAATGGTTATCTGCACGCTTGTGTCATCAGGTACTGATGGGGTTCGAATTTATATATTTGAACATATTGCAATATCTCGGCGTAGCTTGGGTATGGGGATTGCGACATTATTTATGCAAGCAGGCTCTCTATTGGCATCATTATCTGCATGGTTTTTTACACTGCATACTATGCCAAGTTATAGTTGGAAACTAGCTTTTTTGATTGGAGGAGTACTTGGCTTGAGTATGGTATTTATCATGAAAATTAGCAATTTTTCTGATAAAGACCAAATGCACAAATTAGCTGATTTTGATTATTATCAAAAATTAACACTTCGCCAAATTATTAAAAATGATTATAAAGCTTTTTTATTATGTGTGTTAGTAGCTGGCAGTATTGGTAGCACTACACAATTTATTATCATCTTTTTTGGTACATATAATTTTGGGGTATTGAAGATCATCGATCGATCAATCATGCAACAATATATTTCAATAGCAATTGGCTGTTATATGTTATTTAGTCTCATTGGTGGGTTATTAGCAGATAAATTTGGGCCATATAAAGTATTTAACTTTGCCACGTTTGGTGTTTTAATTATGGCATTTGTTTTATCCTTTCAAATAAATGAAATGATATTTAATAAATGGACTTACCTCATTGCGGTTTGTTGTATACCAATTATGGTAATGCCCGCAGCTGCTATATATAAACGCTCAATTCCAAAAGTTATTAGATATCGCTTCTTTTCGTTAAGCCATGCAATTGGGTCTGTTTGTATCTCTGCTCCCACTGCTTTTATTTCTACATATCTTTATCTTAAAACGAACATTGCTTGGCTGCCAATTCTCTATTTCATTATGACAATAATAATGATATTCTTTAGCGTATATTATTTAAATAAAAAAGAATTTGAAAATTAAATGATAATTAAAATATTATCTAACAGCACTATTAATAAAATATCAGCCGGCGAAGTTATTGAACGCCCCTCCTCCGTCGTTAAAGAACTAGTTGAAAATGCCATAGATGCAGGTGCTACAAAAATTGATATTAGCCTCGAATATGCTGGCAAAAATTTAATATGCATTAAAGATAATGGATGTGGAATGGATAAAAGCGAACTTGAACTCGCCATTTTGCGTCATGCAACTTCAAAATTAGATGAAGATGATTTGCTTAACATAAATAGTTTTGGATTTCGAGGTGAAGCGCTTCCCTCTATTGGTGCTATTAGTAAGTTTAAAATTACTTCCAGAAAGAAAAATGCTGAGCTTGCTCATTCGCTAACCATTATCGGCGGCATAATTGAGCCCACTATTGAAGCTAATATTAAAGAAGGAACTATTATTGAAGTTCGCGATCTTTTTTTTGCAACTCCAGCAAGACTTAAGTTTCTTCGCTCGGATAAAACAGAACTTAGCGCTAGCATATTAACTATTAAAAAAATTGCCTTAGCACATCCACATATTTCATTTACCCTTTCTCATAATGGTAAGGAACTAATTAATGTAAAAGCAGATGAAGATACTGATGGTAATATTAAGAAAAGAATCATTGATATATTAGGAACTGAATTTATTGAAAATGCTGCAGAAGTTTTTTTAGCTAGAAATGAAATTATTATTTCTGGTTATTCATCAATACCAACATATAATCGCGCTGGTTCTGATGATCAATTTTTATTTATAAATAATAGACCTGTTAAAGATAAAATTTTAAATATTGCCTTGAAAGTTGCCTATCAAGATTATTTAGCACGCAACAGACACTCTATTTGCGTTTTATTCATCAAAGTTAATCCGCATTTTGTGGATGTTAATGTGCACCCAGCTAAAAGCGAAGTTCGCTTTCATGACCCTAATTTAATACGCAGCCTTGTCATTAGCGCAATTAGAGATGCCCTCAATAACACTAGTAATCGAGTTTCAAACGTAGCATCGACAATGGCAATGAAATATATGCAAACACCAAATGTTGGACATAATATTTCGCCTAGTTTAAATGAAAAAAATTCAAATAGTAATTTTTTTGCTCCTAATAATTTTAATCGGTCAAATACTCCAAGCCCCAATTTTAATATAGAAAGGAATGAACAACCACCTACTCCTAGAATTGATTATGCATTAAGCCTTAGCAATAATAGACTAATTGAGTCAACTCCACAAACTAGAGAATTTGCTCCAATTATTGCAGAAGATAATCAGCGAACTAATTTTCCACTAGGAGCAGCTGCAACTCAACTTCATGGCACATATATAATCTCACAAACAAATGATAGCATCATCATAACTGATCAACATGCGGCTCACGAGCGCATTGGTTATGAAAATATTAAAAATAAAATAGCAGAAAAAGGTCTGATAAAGCAGCGTCTGTTAATTCCTGAAATTGTTGAAATGCCAGATGCAAATAGGGCCGATTTACTCAATGATAATCGGGAGACATTAGCAAAGCTCGGAATGAGTATTGAAAGATTTGGCGACAGATCAATTATAATTTCTGAATTACCAAGTTTAATTGGTGATGTGAACCCTTCAAAACTTGCGCATGATTTAGCCGATTACTTCTCTGATATGGGAGAAAATATAGCACTTGATGAAATAATTGAGCATATAACTGAAACATATGCTTGTCACTATGCTATCAGAGCTGGTAGAAAATTAAATATTGCTGAAATGAATGAGTTGCTGCGTCAAATGGAAAATACTCCTTTTTCAGGTCAATGTAATCATGGTCGCCAAACTTATGTAGAGCTCAAGTTAAAGGATATTGAGAAACTTTTTGGCCGCAAATAAATGCCTGATAAAAATTCACCCACATGGATTACTCTCCCTGAGTTAACTGATTATAATCAAGCTATTGAAATAATGAATCAATATGTAGAGGATATTATTATTG
Source organism: Rickettsiales bacterium (assembly GCA_003963235.1). Classification (GTDB taxonomy): domain Bacteria; phylum Pseudomonadota; class Alphaproteobacteria; order Rickettsiales; family Rickettsiaceae; genus Megaera_A. The sequence continues at coordinate 1,806 of RXKF01000053.1, read as the reverse complement.
GTACTGGACCAGAAACGATATTATTATTAGAGCATGATGATGTTTATACGGCAGGATCAAGTTCATTAGAAAGTGAGCTTCTAAATAACAATAATATTCCAGTAATATACACTGGGAGAGGAGGAAAATTCACCTACCATGGCCAAGGTCAAAGAGTGATATACCCTATTCTTGATTTAAAAAATGCAAATAGAGTTAAGGATATTAAGTTATATGTCAGGAATTTAGAAAACTGGATTATCAATACTTTAGCATTAATAAATATCAAAGCTTATACAATAAAAGGTATGGTTGGTATATGGGTTGGTGACTCAAAAGGTCCTGCTAAAATTGCAGCAATTGGAGTACGAGTAAAGAAATGGGTGACCTATCATGGTATTGCTATCAACATATCCACCGATCTTAACAAATTTAATGGCATAATTCCTTGTGGTATTAATAATTTTTCAGTAACATCATTAGAGAAACTGGGAATTAATATCAGTTTTGATGAATTTGATAAATTATTAAAACAAGAATTTAGGAAAGTTTTTTCATGAAAATATTTGGCATTGGATCAATAATTGTAATTTTCGTATGGCTTTTAGGATTTTTTTATTTTTTAAAAATCACTGAAGAAGAGCTGACAATTAATAGAAGTATTACTGATGCCATTGTTGTAATTGGTCAGAAAAAATCAAATTTAAATTCAGGGGTGCAATTACTAAAATTAGGTTATTCACCTTTTATATTTATAACTACTAATTACAATAAAGATGATTTTGAAAATTATTTTAAATTAAATAAACTAGCTTCAGAGCAATTTATTTTCAGTAGTCAGATAGATGCTTATCAAGAAAATGTAGCAATCACAATATTAAACTTTATCACTAAATACAAATTTAAATCATTGAGAATTATTGCAGATAACGTTGCAATGCCAAGAATATTAATTGAAATTAGTCAAGTATTACCTAAAGATATAATAATCATTCCTCATCCAATCGCTAATAATAAAAAATATGGAGATATTATAAAAGAATATACGAAATATATTTATATATTATTTACATCATTGATTGGATATCGAAGTGAGCTCAATCTATCATATTCTTAATCAAATACCAGCTATTTACAAAGAAGAGATGTTGATCGAGCAAGAAGAATTGGTTAATTTGCTTATGGATTCTGGTCAAATCAGAATTGATACCAATTATTACTGTAATTATGTTCACTATACTGACAATCATTCAAAAATAAATCTCATATTCAGCGTCGATGAAATTACCAAACCTAATTTAATTGAAGCTTCAAAACAACGTTTGAAAAATATTTATATCTCCAAGAAAAAAACTCTAACTGAAGAGAAAATTATTTCAATTATTGATAATTTAAATAAAGATGCAAGTAAATTATTGTTAGTCAGCGAGGAGCTAAAATTCGAATTAACTAGGATGGTAGTTCAGTCTGCTCATCCTATTATTTTTAAATGGATTTTACTTGATAAAGTCGAAATATTCATTACCTATTCTCATAATATTGGTGATGTGATGGATATGGCTAACTGGAAAAATAACGGTCGTAATAGCGGCATGCAAAGCACAGATGGCAGAAATGTTTGCGTATATGTTTCATGTGGTGGTGATCCTTTTGCAGCAAATAACCCACAGCAATTAACAGTCGGTGATGGCTGGGCAGCCGCAGCTAGGCTACAAATAATTGCTGGTCAAGAGCTTGTGTTAATCACCATGCTAATCAGGCCAGTTAAAACCACCTTAATCAGTCCACTTCGAATCAGTTAATAATACCATCAAGTTAATAAAAAAT